>CAILXB010000044.1 GCA_903838025.1 uncultured Chlorobiaceae bacterium | reverse complement strand
GGGTGACAAAGGAGTTGCCGCAGTTTGCGCAGTTGACGGTGACTTCCTTATACTTGGGATGAATATCTTGTTTCATGACTTTCGTTGACTTTGTCGTACAATAAATGATATGAGCTGCCGATAAAATAGTAAAGGCGGAAATATACAAGAATTTCAATCGAGTTACAACCATTAAGATGACTGGCACCACCTCAATCACCTTCCTCAAGGGGGTCGGTTCAAAAAAGGCATTGGTTCTTCAAGAGGCTGGTATTCTGGTTCTTGATGACCTGTTTGATTATTTTCCGCGCCGTTATCTCGACCGTTGTGCCATGAAGAGCATCGGGGCGCTTGCAGATGGTGAGACGGTGACGGTTGTCGGTACAGTTATTAAAACCCAGCTCGACGGCGACACTCCCGGTCGGGCGCGTTTCAAGGCGTGGCTTGGTGATGCCTCCGGTGTGCTTGAGCTCACCTGGTTCAGGGGTGTTCGCTACTTCTCCCGCACGGTGGTCCAGGGTGAGTCACTCGCTGTTCATGGAAAAGTGAGCTATTTTGGCCATCATGCGCAGATGCAGCACCCTGACTTCGACCGTCTCAGCCCCGACCTCATGGAGTCGCGCAGTGGAGAGTGCAGCGATTTGGAACTCTACAACACCGGCAAAATTATTCCTCTCTACCCCACAAGCGATGCGATGAAGCAGGCGGGTCTCGGTTCAAAGCCCTTGCGTACCCTTGTTGCCCGTGCTTTTGAAGCGTTGACTCCGGGCAAGGAGGAGAATCTCACCCCTGCCATGCTTGCCAGTAACGCTCTGATGCCGCTTGCGGAGGCGTATCATGAAATTCACTTTCCCTCTTCGCATGAGCAGCTTGCAAGGGCTCGTTACCGGATGAAGTGGACGGAGCTTTTTTATGCCCAGCTTCTTTTTGCCCTGCGCCACAGTGCAATCAGGCGAAACAGGGAGGCGGCAAAGTTCACCCACTCCGGTGAGGTGACCCAAAAACTCAATGCAAGTTTGCCCTACACTTTGACCGATGCCCAGAAAAATGCCATCCGTGAAATCTATCGTGACCTCAAAAGCGGTAGCCCGATGAACCGCCTTTTGCAGGGAGATGTGGGTTCGGGCAAAACCATTGTGGCTATGTTTGCCATGGCTCTTGCGGTCGATAACGGGTTGCAGTCGGCCTTCATGGCTCCTACCGAGATTCTGGCGGTGCAGCACTATCTGGTGATGAAGCGTTTTTTCAATCCGCTTGGTGTCGAGGTTGGCTTGGTGACCGGGAAGCAGGGGAAAAAGGAGCGTCAGGCGGTGCTTGCCGCCCTCGGTTCGGGAGAGATGCAGATTGCGGTTGGTACCCATGCCATGATTGAGCCAGGGGTGATGTACGCCAGCCTTGGCCTGGTCATTATTGATGAGCAGCACCGCTTTGGGGTGTTGCAGCGCAAGGCGTTGCAGGAGAAGGCGATACATCCGCATGTGCTGCTGATGACAGCGACACCGATACCGAGAACCCTTACCATGGGGGTCTTTGGTGACCTTGATGTCTCCCTTATCCGCCAAAAACCTGCCGGACGCCAGGCAATCAAGACAATCGTCATCTCTGAAGCGGAGAGGCTGAAGGTGTATGGTTTTCTTCGCAAAGAGATTGCGGAAGGAAGACAGGGTTATATTGTCTATCCTCTTGTTGAGGAATCGGAAAAAATGGATCTCAAGGCGGCGGTGGAGAGTTATCAGGAGCTGTCGCTCTCCCACTTTGCCGATCTGCGCCTTGGATTGATTCATGGCCAATTGACGCCGGATGAGAAGGAGAGGGTGATGGAGCAGTTCCGGCGCCGCGAAATTGATCTGCTGGTGGGCACGACGGTCATTGAGGTGGGTGTTGATGTTTCGAATGCGACCGTCATGGTGATTGAACATGCCGAACGCTTTGGATTGGCCCAACTGCATCAGCTCAGGGGGCGGGTTGGCCGGGGAGAGCACCGTTCCACCTGTTTTTTGCTCCATGCCAAGGTGACGGCGGAGGCGCGTGAACGGCTTTCGGCGATGGAGTCAACGACGGATGGTTTTCTTATCTCTGAAATTGATGCTAAAATAAGGGGTGCAGGCAATATTCTTGGAAAAGAGCAGTCAGGGACGTTGAGTGGATTAAGAGTTGCCGATCTGAACAAGGATTTTGATATCATGCAGTCGGCCCGTGCTGCGGCATTCAGGCTTGTTGAAGAGGATTGCCAGTTGCGGGATGCTGCGCACCGTTGCATACGGGAGTGTTATCTGCATCATTACCATGACCGGTTCGCTTTGGCGGATATTGGATAGTTTTTTTAAAGAAGGGGAGCGAGCAGTGTGAAGATGGAGTGTAAAAGAGAGGCTGGAGGGGTGAAGGGTGGCATGGTTATTGAAGTGACCGGCTCGACCTATATGGTTGTTACTGATGGTGGCGAGGAGTTCCGGTGCCGTACCACCCCCGGAACGAAGACGGAGAATGATTTTTCCTCCCTCGTTGCGGTCGGTGACCGGGTGGTGCTGAAAGAGACCGAAACGGGTACGGAGCTCTTTGAAGCGGTGATTACCCTTGTGGAGCGTCGCCGGAGTGCCCTGACCAGAAAAAGGGATCTTCGCCGGAACCGCAGCAAGGAGAAGGTGCAGGTGATTGCG
>CAILXB010000043.1 GCA_903838025.1 uncultured Chlorobiaceae bacterium | reverse complement strand
GATGGCCTGCATCATACCATATTCAATACCATTATGCACCATTTTGGCAAAATGGCCCGCTCCAGATCGGCCCATATAGCCATACCCCTTTTCCACACAGAGGTCGCTCAGCAGGGGCTCGATACAGTCATAAGCCGCTTTTTCGCCATATTGAACCCCATTTTTCCCAACCCGATAATTCCTGCGTTCATAACACTTATCAGTTATTAGTTGTCAGTTGTCAGTAATCAGCACTGACTACTGATAACTGATAACTGATTACTTTATCCACAAGCTCCTGGTACCGCTCAATGACGAAGCTATTGACTGACGACCATGACTGCGTCTCCGCATAAGCAAGTCCGGAAGCTTTCATTTTTTGATAGGTAGAGAAATTGTCGAGCAGTTCAAGGCATCTTGCATAAAAATCACAAACACTTCCTTCATGAACAACCACTCCGCCCGTTGATCGGTCAACAATATCACGGCAACCGCCAGCATCAGAAACAACAACAGGAAGACCTGATGCAAGGGCCTCGAGCGCAACATTGCAAAAAGCCTCAGTTGTTGAGGGAAAAAGAAAAATATCTCCAGAGGCGTAGGCTTCAGGCAGCTCTTTCCCGGTAAGATAGCCCGTAAAAAACGCTTCGGGCATTCTCCGCCTCATCGCTTCCTCTTCGGGACCGGAACCTATCATGACAAAACGCACCCGATCAGCATACTCGCCCTGCATAAAGCGATCGTAAACTCTCATCACAACCTCGATATCCTTATAGAGCACAAAACGTCCAGCATAGACAATAACACTTCTGCCTGTTGCGTTCCACGCTGAACGCAGTTTTTCGGAACGACGAGAAGGATCGAAAAGCTCCTTGTCGACTCCCCTCGACCAAATTTCAATGTTTCGGATAGCATAACCCGCCAATTTCAGCCGGACACTCTCGTTAGGGGCAAAAACAATATCGCAGTTATTGTAGAACCATGTCAAATATTTCCAGGCATATTGCACCGCAAACCCAAGACGGTAATAACTAAAGTAGGAGGGGAAATCGGTATGAAATGCGGAGACTACCGGAATACCCTTTTTTCTGGCATAGAGAAGAAAAGCCCGACCAATAATATCAGGTGTTGAGATATGCACAATATCGGGCGCAAACGCTTCAAGCTGCAAACGTGTTTCATCCGTAAAGAACCCAAGTTTGTAGTCAGGATAAAGCGGAATCGGCACAGAGGGCATCCTGTGGACAGTCAAACCGTTGTGGTTATCCTCGCTTGAAACATCCGGAGACCAGACAGCCACCTCGTGACCATTCTTCCTGAATAAAGCAACCAGTTGATAAATGGATTTTACTGCGCCGTCCTTGTCCCTGACATAAGTCCCCGAGTATAAGGCAATCTTCATAAGAGACAAAATAGAAAAGCCATAGTGGTTCAGCTTTTTCGCTGCCGATATCCCGGAAAAAATTTCCGGTCTGTCAGCAACCCTGAACCAAAGGTAACATTTCCCCGGAAAAATCCATCAGTCCGTAACTGCAATCACTTCATTTGCAACGAGAGTTTCGCTACTTTCGGTTTAACCAGCCTCCTGAAACTTTCGTAGGAGAGCCTCAGCAACTCGGTATGGGCTCCGGCATTGAAGGCTATTTCATCATCATCTTCAAGCTCTTCCGATACATAAACCTCCATACCATAGAGGTTGCCGAAAGGAGGCATGGCACCAATCTCGCATTCAGGAAAAAGTCCGGCAAATTCTCTCTCTCCAGCAAGCTCCACCTTCCCCGCTCCGGTCAGTGCACGTAAAAGCCCAAAATCGAGCTGACGGGATGCTGGCAAAACAACCATAGCCATTCTTCCGTCAAGAGTAACAATGACGGTTTTTGCAAGCTCCTTTCCCGGAACATGGGCAGCAGCGGCTATCTCCTGAGCAGTATAGGCCGGAGAATGGCTCACAACAAAATACCTGACGCTGTGACTGTCAAGAAACTCCCTTAATTTACGCAGTGGCATACAACCTCCCTTTGTTAAACTGTGACCAGAAAATAGAAAACAGCTTGTCAGCAAAACCAGGCTCCCAGAGCCAACGCAAAGACCAATGATGTAATTATTCCCAATAAAGTAACATATTAGTGCAATTCGACCAAGCCGGATAACGTACTCTTTCCCTCCATCCATACTTTCAGCGCAGGAAGGGCGGCCCGGTAGCCTGCCTCCATGATATCAGGAATCTGGGCCGTATCAATCAGCGTGAATGCCGAAAGGTCGGGTAAAATGGAAAGATCGGCCACATCAGTCTGCAATGCCGTCATATTGGTGATAGTACTGTAGAAGGCATTGAGCAAAAGGTCAATAATATGCTCAGGCTTTTTAAAAGCGTGGCGGGCCAGAAGATCGACACAAACAATCGATGCTGCACCGCTTTCGACAAGTGGAGAAACCGGCACATTTTCCATGAGCATACCGTCAACAAGCAGTGAGCCCTCCCACTCAACCGGCTTGAAAAGACCTGGAATACAACTGCTTGCCATCACGGCGAGAGCCACATCACCTTTGCCAAGGATAACTTTTTTTCCTGTGCCGATGTCAGTAGCCACTATTGCAAGCGGAATCGAGGCATCCTCAATATTTTTATCGCCCAGCAAAGCACCTACAATACCGGCAATTTTTCGGTTTGAAAGAAGGCCGTACTGCGAAAGTGCCAGACTGGTCATGTCGAGCCAGTCGAGGTCGAAAACAAGGTCGCGTATCTCCTGCCAGCTTTTGCCAAAGGCATAGAGCGAAGCAATAAAAGCGCCTATGCTGGTACCACTGATCATCGAGACCGTAATGTCAAGTTCACTCAGGGCCCTGAGCACCCCAACATGAGCCGCGCCAAGAACGGCTCCACCCCCGAGTGCAAGAGCAATTTTTTTCATACTGAATTCATAATAAAGGGTTCCCGGGCAAGCGTCCGGAGAGTGATAACGTTACTGAAAAAAAGTAACAAAAGGTTTGAGCAACCTGAACCTCCACCAACGATACGGAGGATAGCGGAGGTCAGGATCGGGATGCAACGACCGGCGCAAAACACTCCGCTGAAAAGAAAAGGTTTCAAACCCCGCCCTTCCATGAGAGGCTCCGAATCCGCTGTTGCCGAGCCCTCCAAAAGGAAGCGTATGAAGGGCCGCCTGAAAGACGACATCGTTGATGCACACTCCACCTGAACGGGAGTGGTGCACAACGTGCTGCTGTACCTCCCGATCAGAAGAAAAAAGATAGATCGCCAGAGGCTCATCCAGAGAACGGATGAAATCGAGTGCTTCTGAAAGCTCCGAGTATGCAATAACAGGCAGAAGAGGTCCGAAAATCTCCAACTGCATGAGCGGAGAGGCCACGCTCACTCCCCGGAGAATAGTCGGTGCAATGTACCGCTCATCCGGATCGCTCTGACCCCCGCACCAGACGGAAGAACCATCAAGCAGCTTTTTAAGCCGATTAAAGTGATCCATGGTGACAATGCGAGGATAATCACGACTCCGAAGAGGCTCATCACCATAAAAGTCGGTGATGGCCTCCTGCATGAACTGGAGCAACTCCTCCTCCCGATGCTCATGCACCAGCACATAATCGGGCGCAAGACAGGTCTGACCCGCATTCAAAAACTTGGCCCAGACAATCCTGCGTGCCGCCACCCTGACGTCAACACTCTCTTCAACAATACAGGGAGATTTTCCACCAAGTTCAAGCGTCAACGGAGTAAGATGGCGTGCAGCGGCAAGCATCACCTCGCGGCCAATTGCAGGGCTGCCCGTATAAAAAATATAGCCAAAACGCTCAGCAAGCAGAGCCTTTGCCTCATCCACACCTCCCTCAACCACCCTGATCGCACTTTGATCAAGATAGTGGCCCAACCCTTCGGCAATGAGTGCCGAGCTTCGAGGCGCATGTTCAGAAGGTTTAACTACCGCACAATTTCCGGCAGCAATGGCACTGATGAGGGGGCCCAAAGAGAGGTTGAAAGGATAGTTCCATGCCCCGATGATAAGCACAACGCCATAAGGCTCAGGAGAATAAGTAGCTCTTGATGGCTGATAAATGAACGGGATAGAGGCCCGACGAGCCTTCATCCATGAGGCGAGGTGCTTCAGTGCAAAGCGGATTTCACCACGCAGAAATCCTGTTTCGGTCAAAAAAGTCTCTGCCGCCGACTTTCTGAAATCGTAATGCAAGGCAGCAGCAATATCACGTTCGCGCTCAGTGAGAAATGTCCGAAGCGCGTGAAGCTGCGAAATCCGCCACGACAGATCGCGGGTTATGCCGCTCTCAAAAGTCTCACGCAAGAGCGCCAACTCCGAAAACCGCTGATCATTCTGCATAAGAAAAAAAGAGATGGCAAATCATTAAGCGCTGAACTTCACGGGAGATCTCAGGAAAAAAAAGTAAAACGCAATATAACGAAAAAGAGCTTCAACAGCACCTCTTGCCACTTTCATCATCCCTCATTTTTTGCCAAAGCACAAACCGTTCAGTACATTACTCTCTGAAATTGCGCTTTTGCAACAACAGTTACCCTTATTACCCCAATCATGGAATGGATTACACAGCCTGAAGCCTGGATTGCCCTGGCAACCTTGACGGCTCTCGAAATTGTACTCGGTATCGACAACATTATCTTTCTGTCAATCATTGTCGGGCGTCTGCCGGAAGAGCAGCGGGGCAAAGGGCGAGTTTTCGGTCTGGGGCTCGCCATGCTGAGCAGAATCGCCCTCCTGCTCTCGATAACCTGGGTTATGGGGCTCACCTCCGGCCTCTTTACCCTGCTCAATCATGCGGTTTCAGGACGTGACCTCATTTTGATTGGCGGCGGACTCTTTTTACTTGCAAAAAGTACCCAGGAGATCCACCAGAGCCTTGAAGGGGCTGAAGAGGAGGGAAAAAAAAGCGGTTCCGCCAAAACGTTTGCCGTCACCATGGTACAGATTGCCATCATTGATATTGTCTTTTCGCTCGATTCAGTCATCACCGCTGTCGGCCTTGCCAAAGATGTTGAAGTAATGATCATTGCCATTATGATCTCAATTGGAATCATGATGCTTGCGGCCAAATCGATCAGCGATTTTGTTGAAGCGCACCCGACCATCAAAATGCTTGCCCTCAGCTTTCTTATTCTTGTCGGGGTCACCCTGCTTGCTGAAGGAGCCGGTTTTGAAATTCCAAGAGGGTACATCTATTTTGCCATGGCCTTTTCCATGTCGGTTGAAATGCTGAACATCCGTCTGCGCAAAAAAGCGGCGAAACCCGTTCATCTTCATCCAACCATGAATATTGACGGCGGGGAAGCCTGAAGAGAGTGATGGAGAGCGCAAAGGGGGAGAGCTTGCCCCTTTTGCGGCTTCAGGAGAGCGTCAGCCGCTCCATCAGGATGGCCGCAGAGACTGATGCGTTGAGCGATTCAACCCGCGCGCTCCCACCTCCATGGGGTATACGCACCAACCGGTCGGCCATCGCCTTTACCGCTTCGCTGATACCGTTGGCTTCATTACCAATCACCAGCACCAGTTTTTCGGGCCAGGAGCTGAACTCCCTGAAATCTTTTCCCTCAAGCGAAGAACAGGCAATGCAGTAGCCTTGCTCCTGCAGCCGCAGGAGCTCCACCTGAAGGCGCTCAACACCGTAATGGCGGAGGGCATAGATGCTCCCGGCGCATGAGCGAACCGCCTTGGCGTTATAGCGGTCGGCTGTGCCGGAACCACACACCATTGCATCAGCCCCAAACCAGACTGCCGTTCTCAGGATGGTGCCCACATTACCCGGATCCTGAACATCATCAAGCGCAACAACAAAAGATCTCCCCGACGTTGAATATTCTGCCTTGCAGTCAGCCGCAACCGGGGTAGAGTGACGAAAAACGCCAAAAATCCCTTGCGGCGTCGAAGTCTCGGTAAGCTGTGAACACTCTTTTTCGCTGATCGAAAAGAGCTTTCCCTTATGGATTTCTGCAAAACTGACACTCTCACCCTCTCTGACAAGCAAGGCAACAAGCATCTCCTCCCGGGGCAAGTTCAGGCAGAGCTCCCTGACCGTACGAAGCCCCTCGGCAAGAAAAAGCCCCTCCTGATCCCTGAACTTTTTCTGATGAAGTCTGGCGTAGTGCCGGAGCTTCGCCTTGCTTAAAGCAGTGATCTCCATAGGCCTCATGAGCGCCCTCCTGCCCTCTTCAAACTTTCAATGACCGATTTCGGATCATGGGAAAAATCTGCCGGAGGCACACCGGTGCCCCGTGCAAGAGCGGCACCATCAAGCTCAACAGAAAAACCATCCTCCGAATCTTCTCCGGCCCCGTTCATGCTGCGGCGGATATAGTCATCAAAGCTCTCTCTCTCCATGGAATGGGGAACCAGAATGGTCGGTTTTTCACCATCACTTCCGCCACCATTCTCAGCCAATGGCGCAGCACTCGCTCCAGCGCGCCGCCCCCTCTTTCCTCCCATGAACTCCTCATCAACACCATACTCACTGAGTCGTTCCTGCATGACACCACCACGCTTCTGCATTGCACGCCGCATCGAAACGGTCTCAATCTCCCTGCGCTCTCCGAGAATAAGCCGCACAACAAAAGCACTGCCAGTCAAAGCCGCCGCAACAATAAAGCAGAGCAAAATCAGCTCAAGGCGAAGGCCGAAGAGCGCAACAACAAAAACTTCAGCCGCAATAAGCCCGACAAAAAGAGCAAGCAGCAGCTTCAAAAAAAAACGTTCGTTCATAAATTCAAAGGCTTTGTTGACAATTCAGATGGGAATTTAACTCTTCCCAATGAGATATCCCCAGACACCTCGCGCCAAATGAAATTACAGTGTATTTCTTCCTTATTTTTTCAATAATCGGAATCCGTTTTTTACATTGACACAGTCATAACACTATTTCGAGCAACCAGTATCTGTAATTTTAAAACAAGGGGGAGGAAATGGACAAAAAATTTAATTTCACAAGACTCTTTACGGTTACCGCCCTGTTGGCCCTCTTTTTGAGCATAACAGGGATTGCCCATGCAAATAATTTTTTTGCCGCATATAACGGTGTCCAGCAGGGTGTTACCGTACGAACATTACATTTGCAACAGCTCTCTTTTATTCAGACTCCCCATCCAGTTAATGGTATTGCCGCCGGCCCGAACAACGACCTCTACATGGTGTGCAAAAACCATATTTACAACTACTCGGTCAATGGCGCTCTGATCAGGGACATGAATTTTCCTGATGCTGGTGTCAACTATACCGACATTACCGTCCGGGGGGAGCGTGTCTATGCCTCCTATACGGGATCTCAAAAAGGGTTTACTGTCCGCGATCTGGCTCTGAATCAACTCGCTTTTTTTCCTGTCAACTTCAGTATCAATAGCATTGCAGCGGGCACCAATAATGACCTTTACCTCGCATCCGCCAACAAACTGTACCGGTATGGAACCAATGGTACCCTTCTGAAAGTCATGACATTTCCTGATGCAGGCGTTATCTATACCGATGTGGCCGTTACCTGCGGAAAATTGCTCGCATCATACTCCGGCTCACAGCGTGGCGTAACCGTAAGGGATCTGGTTACCTTGAACCAATACCTCTATATCCCCCTGCAATTTGAAATCGGCGGAGTTGTAGCCGGTTCAGACAATGATTTTTATGTGAGCACCAACAACCATCTCTACAATTACTCCCTGACAGGTGTACAAACACAGGGGTTTACATGGCCTCAAAAAGATCTTGTTTACGGTGACCTGACCCGCTGAGCAAAAAAAAACGGCAGGAGAGAGAACTCCTGCCGGAAAGATCGGTATAAAAACAGAGGCAACCTTAGAAGTTGTACCTGATACCAGCCAGAATGTTGCTGGTGGCAAAAGTCCCCTTTTCAGTACCCGCCTTGTTATTGGCGTCTGTTGCTCTGAAATAACGGTAGCCAAGATCAACGATAACCTGATCTGACGCCTTGATGCCAAGACCGGCACCAACCTGCCACGCAAACTCGCTTCTACCGATGTTGGTAAATCCCGCTTCCTTTAATGTCACTGAAGCAACACCAAGACCTGCCGTCAAATATGGGGAGAGGCTGGAATCATCCATGTTAACATCATAATACCCGTTGGCCATAACCGAAAGCACTGAAGTATGACTGTCGGCAGCGACAGCGGCTCCATTACCAAAGGTATTAATTGTGTTAAGCTGGTAGCCAAGGGCCGCCTCAACACGCCAACTATCCGACGAATAACCAAGAGCGCCAACAACAGGAATCCCCGTTTTGTATGCAATAGGACTTCTTGCAACAGCAGCACCAGTTGCAATACTGGTCAACTTGGAATCATTGTGCAGCCCCGCACCGCCCGAAATACTGACATAAGTTCCGGCAAACGCTGGTGTGGCCCACATTCCAGCGAACAACAACGGCAACAATAATCTCTTTTTCATTTTTCAGCTCATTTAAGTTCAAAAAACAGAGAACTACCTTCCACTTATTTTATACTACCAATTCATAGGGAGATTTCAAAAGAAATCGATAAAAAAGTCCCATGAATTGTTTTTTTCATCGCTCTTTTCAGGCATCTCTATCAGTACCAAGCCCAAAAAAAAACGATAAAAAACGTATACGACAACTGAAATGTGGATAATCCATGTCAATATTCAAAATATGGCATGACGAACCGCTCAGGCCGAAGTTTCCCTGGGGCCCCCACAGTATACATCAGAAACAGGCCAAAAGGTTGGCAAGATTATCGACCTGACCCGCTGGGCAAAAAAAAACCTGCAGAAGAGTAAACCCCTGCCGGAAAAATCGGTGCAAAAAAAGAGAAACAACCTTAGAAGTTGTATCTGACACCAGCCAGAATGTTGCTGCTACCCACAGTTGCCTTCCAATCACCCGCCTTGCTCGTGACATCTGCTGTTTTAAAATAACGGTAGCCCAAATCAACAACGACCTGATCGGAAACCTTCACGCCAAGACCGGCACCAACCTGCCATGCGAACTTGCTTTGATCTGCGAGATCCACTGCAACCATCCTGATTTTCACTGAAGCAAGACCAATACCCGCCGTCAAATATGGTGACAGGTTGGAATCGTCCATGCAGATATCATAATAGCCATTGGCCATGTACGATACTGTTTTAATATCAGTAGTGTCATCAACAAACGCTGTTCCACCAATACTCTTCGACTTGTTGGTCTGAAGAGTAACGGCTGCTTCAATACGGTAACAGTCTGAAGCATAACCCACTGCTCCACCAAACGGAATTCCCGTTTTGTATACAAACGGACTGCTGGTATTCGCGGTACCATTCGTATTGGATAGCTTGGCGTCATTAGGGAATCCAACACCACCCGACAGACTCAGGTAAGGCGCGGCAAACGCTGGCGTGGCACACATACCAGCAAACAACAACGGCAACAACAATAATTTCTTTTTCACTTTTCATCTCATTTACGTTCAAAAAAAAGTACGACCTTTACTTGCTCAAATACTAACAGAAAGATATAAAAAATAAAGACAACAGCCACCACCCTTATCTTCTTCCTTCATTGCCCTTTAGCTTACAGGTTATTACCCAGTACATGCAATAGGAATTGAGCGTATAAAGGCAAAAAAAAGAGCGATATCTTTAGCTTTTCAAAATGAGAACCTGGGTGAACCAACAACATACGATCCCGCAAAAAATAGGGCCACCCTGGCAAGCCGGCGTGGAGCTCTCAATTCATGAATGATTATTGTTGCCTCTTGTGTACATTATCGGCAGCGATGAAGTGCAACTCCTGCCATCAAACAGGGAGCGCGGTGTTGTGGATTTCTCAATAGAAAACTTGTACATGCAGGAAAAAAAGGTTGAACTGATTGCGCCTGCGGGCGACATGACCGGGCTGATCACCGCACTGAAAGGTGGTGCAGATGCGGTCTACTTTGGAGCCGAAGGCTATAACATGCGAGCCGGGAGCAGCAATTTCACTCCGGCAGACTTTCCTGAACTGAAAAGACTCTGCACAATATACGGGGCAAAGGGGTATCTGGCGCACAATACCATTATCTATGACGGCGAACAGAAAAAGATGACGCAGACCGTGTTGGCGGCAAACCAAGCGGGTATTGACGCCATTATCTGCTCCGACATGGCAGTCATTGAGGCGGCCAGGAAGGCTGAAATACCTTTTCATGTTTCAACACAGGCCTCCGTCAGCAACTACCGTGCGGTCAAATTCTATGCTGACCTTGGTGCAACAATGATTGTGCTGGCACGGGAACTCACCCTTGAGCAGGTGCGCCACATTATCGGCAACATCAAGAGTGACCGACTCAACCTGCGCATTGAGTGCTTTGTGCACGGGGCAACGTGTGTCGCTGTTTCGGGGCGCTGCTTCATGTCGCAGGAGCTCTTTGGCCGCTCGGCCAACCGTGGGGAGTGCGTACAACCCTGCCGCCGCCAGTATATTATTACCGACCCGGAGGAGAACGAAGAGCTTGAGCTGGGTACCGATTATGTGATGAGCCCCAAAGACCTCTGCGCTATTGAATTTCTTGATGTACTTGTTGATGCGGGCATCAGCGCCTTCAAAATTGAGGGCAGAAGCCGCAGCCCTGAATATGTGCAAACGGCCACCACCGCCTACCGCTCGGCGCTCGACTTCTGTACCGTTCACCGCAGCGACCCAAACTTCAGGAGTGAGTACAGCCAACTGACCATCAAGCTCAAAAAGGAGCTGGCCCTGGTCTACAACCGGGGATTTTCGGAGGGGTTTTATTTCGGCAAACCCTTCGACGCATGGACCCGTGAGTACGGCTCACTGGCTGAAGAGAAAAAAAGCTATATCGGAGAGGTAAAGAAATATTATCCAAAAGCAGGGGTAGCTGAGTTTTTGATGTACGCAGGAACACTCAAAAGCGGCAACAAACTCTCGATCCTCGGGCCAAAAACAGGGGTTGTAACCTGTATTGCCGAAACCTTTTACGCCAACGACCAACCAGCAACAGAAGCGACCAAGGGCGACAACGTCACCGTCAAATGCGCAACGGTAAAGAAAAACGACAAGGTCTACAGGCTTGAAAAAAGGCCATAAAAAGCGTAACTTCCTGTGCATTTGAAACGATAGAGAGCATCAGCTCGCTTTTTCACTTGGAAACGCTCTCGAAATCAAGAGAGAGAGAGAAAGGAGACCGGGGGGGCAATGATCTACAAAGTCATTTCCAAAAAGGAGTTCGCGGGGTTTATTGACGCCCTCGTGCAAAGTAACCGCTCTTTCGGGCCAAGGCAAGTTGCTACCGACCTCCGGGGCGACGCGATCTATCAGTTCCAGCCTGTTCACTCCGTTGATGAAATCGCCTTCGACTACAGCGCCACAGCATCGTCGGCCAAACATTTTTTTCTTCCCTTTCAGGAAGAGTTATCACACTTTCACTTTCACGGCAATGACTGGGAACAGCAGATAAGCTACGAAGCAAATCCGGTGGTGCTGATCGGACTGCGGGCGTGCGATATCAGCGCCCTGAACATTCTGGACGATGTGCTGCTCAATGGCCATTTTCCCTCTCCCGGCTATCTGGCCCGACGCAAAAACAGCTTTGTCATCGGCATGGATCATCTGCCTCTGGCCGACTGTTTCTGCAAATCAATGAACCACCACACCGTCACAACCGGCTTCAACCTCTTCTGCTCAGATATCGGCGACCACTACTACCTCTCAATCAACTCGTCGAAAGCGTTCAGCTTTCTCCGTGAGTTCGAAACCCGCGACCCGAACGATGACGACAACTGCATGCTCGTTGAACGGCGCAAAGTTATCCAGAACGGTTTTCAAACCGACATTGACGTTACCGCCCTGCCGACTATTCTCGACATTGAGTTCGACTCCCCTGTCTGGGAAAAATGGGGCAACAAATGCCTCAACTGCGGCACCTGCGCCATGGTCTGCCCCTCCTGCTACTGCTATGCGCTCACGGAGTCGTTTACTACCAACCTGAAGGGAGCTTCACGCGAAAAAAAGCTCTACTCCTGCAACCTTGTCGATTTTGCCGTTGTGGCCGGGGGGCATAATTTCCGTCCAAAAAATGGCGATCGGCTGAAGTATCGCTATTATCATCAGCACCGGGGATTTGCCGAAAACGCCAGCCAGCAGATTTGCGTAGGATGCAACCGGTGCGGAAGGGCATGCCTTGCAGGGATTAACCCGAAAGATGTCATCAACGATCTCAGAATGGAGAAGGAATCATGCATGATTTGCGTTTCGTCATCTCCCCGCAAGATATAAACCGCGAGGATTTTGCCTCATCGGTGCCTGATTTCAACCGCCGTTCAGACATCATAAAAACCGATTTCGGGTACAAATGCGTAGTCACCAACATTGTCCGCCTGACGGAGCAGGAGAGGCTTTTTCAGCTCCATATTATTGACTCTGTGGAGCGCTCGCTCTTCCGGTTCAAACCCGGTCAGTTTCTCATGCTGGAACTTCCCGGCTACGGTGACGTGCCTATTTCAATTTCAGGCTCCAGCAGCAACCATGAGTTTCTGGAGCTCTGTATCCGAAAAGTTGGCCATGTCACCTCCGCACTTTTCACCATTACAGAGGGAGCCCGTGTGGCCATAAGAGGCCCCTTCGGATCCTCCTTTCCCATGGATGAGATGGCCGGGCACAACATCCTTCTGATTGCCGGAGGGCTCGGCATTGCCCCGCTCCGTGCTCCTCTCTCCTGGATCAACGAACATCGTAACCGCTTTTTGAATGTCGATCTGCTCTATGGCGCAAAAGAGCCCTCGCAACTCCTCTTTACCTGGCAGTTCGACGAATGGAAGATGATCAACCATATTCAACTGCACACCATTGTGGAGCGTGCCGACCCGCAGTGGCCAGGAAAAAAAGGGCTGATCACCGATCTCTTCAACGATATCTCCATTGATACCGCAACCACCTACGCCATCGTCTGCGGCCCGCCGGTGATGTTCAAGATTGTCTGCAGTTGGCTCGACCGGCTCGGCATACCAATGAACCGCATGTTCGTTTCACTGGAGCGGCGGATGCACTGCGGCATGGGCAAATGCTGCCGCTGCATGGTTGGTTCAACCTTCACCTGTATTGACGGCCCGGTCTTCGATTACTGGAGTGTCATGAATCTCAAGGAGGCCATTTAGCATGGGAGAAAAGATAACGCAACAGGGAGTTCCCTTTGAACGGCTGAAAATCGCCTCGTTCGATTTCACCTGCTGCGAAGGGTGCCAATTGCAACTAACTAACCGCGAGTCGTCACTTCCCGACTTTCTCGGGCTGCTTGATGTACGCAATTTCAGAGAGATCTCTTCAGAGCGGCACGACGATTACGATATTGCGCTTATTGAGGGAAGCATCAGCCGTCCGGATGAGGTGGAGCGACTTCTTAAAATACGGAAGCAGGCAAAAATCCTTGTAGCCTTTGGCACCTGCGCCTGTTTTGGCGGGGTCAACAATCTCAAAAACAACCATTCCATACAAAATTTAATTGATGAGGTCTATCCCGGCATGGCAATCGAAACCCTGCCGGTGCGCAAAATCAGCGATCTGGTGAAGGTTGACCTCTCCATTCCCGGATGCCCGGTTGACAAGGGAGAGGTAGAGCGCGTCATGGTGAGTCTTGTCACCGGCTCACGGGTGACACTCCCGAAATACCCGGTCTGCGTTGAATGCAAGGCACAACTCACCACCTGCCTCTTTGAACTTGGCGAAATCTGCCTCGGCCCCCTCACCCGTGCCGGATGCAATGCCATCTGCACCAGCGGAAACACGCCCTGCCTCGGCTGCCGAGGCCCGGCAGAAGAGATCAACATGGCGGCCTTTTTTGAACTGGTTAAAGAGCGAGGGCTCAGCCTCGACGACCTGCATGAAAAACTGGCCTGTTATAACGCCTTTGAACCATTCCCGAGCCATGAAGCGTGACTATGCCATTGATATCCGTCACCTTTCACGAGTGGAAGGACACGCCAACATCCACATTACCGTCAGGGAGGGCCAACTTGTAGAGTCCCAATGGGCGGTTGTTGAAACCCCCCGCTTTTTTGAGGTCATGCTCAAGGGAATGAGCGCCGAAAGGGTACCTTTTCTCACCTCGCGAATTTGCGGCATCTGCTCCATCAGCCACGCCCTTGCAAGCATCAGGGCGCTTGAACGAGCCATGAACATTACACCACCGCTGGCCGCAAAACAAACAAGGTTGCTGGCTATGCAGGGCGAAACCCTTCAAAGCCATGCCCTGCACCTCTTTTTTCTCATTGCTCCCGATTTTGCAGGCACTTCCAGCGTTTTACCGCTCATGCAATCCCACCCGGATCTGGTCAGAGCGGGGTTGCAACTCAAAGAGCTTGGCAACGAAATCAGCAGCATCACCGCCGGGCGCTGCACCCATCCGGTCAGCCTTGTAGTTGGAGGAATCAGCAAAGCCCCCGACAAGCAAAGGCTCCAGCAACTGCGCACCATGATTGTGGAGCGAAAACCATCGCTTGAAATCGCCTGCTCTTTTTTCAGCTCCCTCGTCATGCCCAATTTCAGTCGCGAAACCGAGTTTATCTCGCTACGCAACGCCGCAAGCTACCCCTCAATCGGCGGGCGCCTGGTTTCAACCGATGGTATTGACCGGGAGGAGAATGACTATCTCCTCATGACCAACGAGTACACCCGTGAATTTTCGACCTCAAAATTTACCCGCCTGAGCCGCAACTCCTCTGTATCCGGAGCGCTCGCCCGATTCAACAACAACCACGACCTGCTGCATCCAAACGCACAAAAGGCAGCCGAACAGCTCGGGCTGAGGCCGATCTGCCACAACCCCTTCATGAACAACATCGCCCAGCTCGTCGAATGCATCCACATCCTTGAAGAGGCGGAAGAGCTTGTCAACTCACTGCTCAACATGGATCTCCGGGAAATAAAAACCCCGTACTCACCCAAAGCAGGCGCCGCCACCGGAGCAGTTGAAGCTCCACGGGGAATACTCTACCACTCTATGGAAACTGATGCTGCAGGAAAGGTGACAAAAGCGGACTGCGTCATTCCTACCACACAGAATAACGGGAACATCCACAGCGACCTGCGGGCCCTTGCCCGGCAGGCGCTTGAAGAGGGAAAAGATGACAGGGAAACCGCAAAGCTCTGCGAAATGCTGGTGCGCTCCTACGACCCCTGTATATCATGCTCGGTACACTGAACAGCGGCAGCTCAAAGAATTTCGACAAGCTCAATTTCAAAGGTGAGCTGCTGGCCTGCAAGCGGATGATTGGCATCGAGCGTGACGGCTGTATCACTCAAGTCGACAATCATCACAATGGCCTGCTGGTCGTCGGCTAATCCCACCTGAAGCTGCTGGCCGATTTCAAGCTCCATATCGGCGGGAAAATGCTCCCGGTCAACGTCGGTAACCAGCTCTTTGCTGTGCACGCCATAAGCATCTGTGGCCGCAATGACCGAAACCCTTTTCTCTCCGGGGGCCATGTCGAGAACTGCAATATCAAATCCGACAATGACTTCCCCACCACCAATGGTAAACTCAAGTGGCTCGCGATCAACTGATGTATCGAACATTGTACCGTCATCAAGCGTTCCGGTGTAGTGCACTCTTACGGTATCCCCTTTTTTTGCCTGCGCCATGCGCTCCTCCTTTTTAACTGATAAAAAAATAACTCCCTCTTTAACCACGACGGCGCCAATCAATGAACAGGCTGAAAACGATCGTAATGGGTGGGCAAAACTATGGAAAAAATGGCAAAAATCACATTTTTTTATATCTCACGAGGCGTTTTTCCCGGTTCCATCTCCATCGTCAGTTTTGGCAACCATCCGGGATAGTTGCTCTTGATAAACGGCTCAAAGACCATGAACATCCTCATCAAAAACCATGTAAGAGCAATGATAGCCGCAATAAGAAGGATATGGCCAAGCAAATCCCTCATCTCCACGGAGAGTGGCAGAGAAGAGGGAAGCAGGGCCAAAGTGATAAGCAAGAAAAACCAGAACAACGATCACCGGCAACAGGTACGCGCTCTGAAAAAAATCCTGTAAACCAACACTCATCTCCATAGGCATACACACAAGAAACTGCCCCCCAAACAAAAGAGTCGGGGGGGGGGGGCGGGAACCCTACGCTTTCAGTCGAGCAAATTCACTTTTTGAACGGCTCACGCAATCTTCAATAGCCATACCTCCAAAATAGTTGCCCGTCAAAAGCACTCTCTTTTTATCCTTCAGCAGTTGATCGGTTTTTTCAAGCCATTGATGATGATTAAGCTGCAACGTTGGTACCGTATTAAGCTTTGCTTCGGTATGCTCTATCTTCGAAAACCCGACCCCAAGCACCTCCGTAATTCGGCTTCTTTTAGTCTTTTCATCCAGACCCGGCTGAAAATGAAACACAAAACCGCGATAGTTGTCGTCAGGCACCGTATCACGGGATACCACCGAAAAAAAGACATCATCGGGCGAAATAATGGCCGCAACCGGTTTGAGCTTGACATTTTCCTTGCGAACAATAACCCCGACGGAGTCAACATCAGCCGCCTTGAGCTGGCCAAGATGACTTGCCAGGGCGGGCTCAACATCCTTCAAAAGCCTTGATGCAACCGAAGAGGGTGTTGCCAGAACAATGGTTTTGGCCGAATATTCTCCACCTCCAGCACTCCTGATTTCATAGAGGCCATCCTTGTAGACCACTGACGTAACATCCTGACTGGTAAAAACATTCAAACCGCTTTTGGCGGAGATAGCACGAGCAACACTCTGCAAACCATTCTTGAAAGTATAATTCTTCAACACATCCTTTCTTTTCTGCCGACTTTTAAACATCATGTCGGCCGGAAAATCATCAGTTTCCTGCGAAGGTACCGCATTGAAAAAATGACGGATAACCTCCTGATAGTTCTGCTCCCCCACAATTTTCGAATAATACGAGCGGACGCTCAGGCCGGTTTTCTTGAGTGTAAAGAGGTTCGGTACTGAAACAAGCAGCTCCAGAATATTAAGCCGGGAAACAAGAGAGCGGATTTTTCCATCAACAAACAGGCTGAACGGAACCTTTGCGCGAGCAATTATGGCACTCTTCAGACCACACCCCTCAACAATATCAAGCAGATTCCTGTAGGAACTGTAACAGGTGTGGGCTCCAAGCTCCATCCAGAATTTCTTTCCATTGGAACTGTACTGAGGGGAGGCAAAAGAGCCGCCAACACTCTCATTTTTTTCAAGCAGCGTGGTTTTCATCCCGGCCTGTGCACAATAATAAGAGAGGCTGAGGCCACTTATGCCACCGCCAATAACAACAACATCGTTTTGCATCATAAAAGGAAATAGAGTTTCGTGAGATGCGTTTAAAAAAAACAGGAGAGGCCGGGCAACCACACACAAAACGCCAAGCCTGCCGGGAAACAATCAAAAACTTCTGGCCCAATTTAACGAAATCAGGGAAGAAGACCGCTTTTCTCAACCCTTTTTTTCCTCTTCCCGGTAATTCTGCGAGTAGCGCACATAGTTTTCGGGTGACTCCTCAATAGTGCGCCGCTCAGCCTCGGTTATCGGCCGCATCACCTTGGCAGGAACACCCGCAACCAGCATCCCGGAAGGCACCGTAAAACCCTGCCTTACCAGCGCACCGGCAGCAACAATCGACCACGGTTCGACCACACAGTCGTCAAGCAGCACGGCACCCATACCAATCAGCACATGATCCTGTACCGTACAGGCATGAAGCACTGCACCATGCCCGATGGTGACACAGTTACCGATATTCAATGGGCCGGTATCGTGCGTCACATGCAGCGTCGCATTATCCTGCACACTGGTTTTTTCGCCAATACGGATTGGGCAAACATCACCCCGCACCACCGCATTGAACCAGACGCTCGAATGTGCGCCAATGTGGACGTCACCAATAACGAATGCACCCTCTGTCATAAAAACCGTTTCATGCAACGTCGGCCAGAGGCCCTTGTAAGACATTACTTTGCCCATTTTTTTCAATAATTTCTCAACCATTATAAAAACCCTTCCTCTCATCTTGTTACAACACTTGTCACTACACAACAACTGGCCCTGAACAAAAAAAATCGAGCCAAGCCGCTTGCAATTTCATTGCTATAAAGATGATCAACTGAAGATAAAATATTTTTTTTTCACGAGTGGATTTATTAGATTTCGCCAAGAGTGTAGTTAAACCTAAAAAAACAAACAGCCATGGTTAATATAAATGGAGTTTTTACCAACTGGGGACGGGCCTACGGCAGATTCGTAGAGGTCTTCATTGATGGTCATTGGTGGGTCATGGGTGATTACATGGAGAATGTAGGCAAATCTACAAAGCGCCTGTTGAAGAATGCCTATCCGTTTATTTATGGTGGATCATCTTCTTCATCTTTGAGGGGCTCATCTCCCAAAAAATCCGGTTATGCCAAGCCGACCAAGGATATCGAAAAGCGGTTCAAAGACTGACAGGTATCAAGTAAAAAACGAGGCTCCGAGCCTCGTTTTTTATTGTACGACCCACCCCTCCAAGAGCAACACTACCTTTTCAGTACGGGCATGAAAGCAACACTGAGCTGTAACAAGCTACAAAAGATCTACAACAAACGCGAAGTTGTTAAAAGCTCCTCCATAGAGGTACAACGGGGAGAGATTGTGGGGCTTCTCGGCCCAAACGGTGCAGGAAAAACCACCACCTTCTACATGATTGTAGGACTTGTACGACCTGACGGGGGCGAAGTTTTTCTTGACCAGGAAAACATCACCGCCATGGCGATGTACAAGCGTGCGCGTCTCGGCATCGGCTATCTTCCCCAGGAAGCGTCAGTTTTCCGAAACATGACGGTCGAAGAAAACATTTTGAGCGTCCTTGAATTCACCGCCCTCTCCAAAACAGAGCGCAAAGAAAGAACAAGCTTGATGCTCGAAGAGCTGAACATCACCTCCATCTCCAAAAGCATGGGCTACGCACTCTCCGGTGGTGAACGACGGCGAACAGAAATAGCAAGGGCCCTGGCGCTCAACCCAAAATTCATCCTGCTCGACGAACCCTTTGCCGGAGTTGACCCCATCGCCGTTGAGGATATTCAGCAGATTGTTGAAGGGCTTGCCCAGCGAGGCATCGGCGTGCTTATCACCGACCATAACGTCCACGAAACCCTCTCCATTACCAACCACGCCTACCTGCTCTTTGACGGAAGCATCTTCATGCACGGCACCCCGGAAGAGATTGCCGCAAACCCCGTGGTCAGAGAAATCTACCTCGGCGAAAAATTTACCCTTGAGAGATATTAACACAACCAAAAAAAAAGCCCCTGATTTCGCAAAAAGGTCAGGGGCTTTTTTGAATTGAACAGAGAAAAATAACGCCGCCAAGGCTAAAAAGAGCGCACAGGCCGAACCCGACCATCGAGTATCTTGTTTTCGTGATTCTGGTCTCCACTGAAGAAATTCTGGTACCAACCCTCCTCTCCATTTTCGCCGTCATCACGTGAAGAACTCCAGTAGAAGTGGTCGGCTAAACCACCAACAACATTTCTCTGCAAATAGAGCTGGTCCAGTTGCCAGGCGTTCGGCAAAAACCAGTCACAATAACCATCGCTTGCAAAATTCTCACAGGCCGATTTTGCATCATACCAGGTAAAGTTCCCCGGTGCCCTGCCATGCGATTTACCCACTATATTTTTTGGGGCAGCAACAAGACCATGCTCACCGCTGTTATCCACATAAAAAACAATACCTCCACGGTAGTGTTCACCAACTATTATTGCAGAGGAGAGTGATGGAGCTGAAACCATACTCAAGCCAGTAAGAAGAAGCAGTATCCATCGCCTTTCAAAAAAAAGAGTTATAATGAGTTTCATGATAATTAATTATTTTGTTACAGGTATGTTAATTAACCCCAAAAAAGATTCAACTCTCCAAAAAAACTCATACCAAATACCACAAAATTTGGCATCTGCTTTCTGATATCTAAAAAAGAGCATTCGGTTTAGATTCTACAATTTTTAATCATTAAATCAAACGATAAGTAATATTTTTTTATAAATAAACCCGTCGTAATGATTACAACCGGCCTGATTAATACAAGATTTATATATGCCCCAAAAAGCATTTACACATACGTTATAATTAATTAAAAAGCCTTGCTAATTATAGAGTATTGCGCTTGCGCGTCATAGAGAAATTGATAATACGAACAGAGCCAACCCATTTGCCCACGCCCCCTTTCTTGCGTATCTTGTGCGAAAGAACCATCTTCAAAATGCTGAACCCCCATGATAGCCGAACGCCTGCTTTTTCAATCTGACGGCGGATTTATCCGCATTCCTGTATGGGGGCATATCCCTCTCGGCGGAGCGCTGAAAAAAATTCTGTCGCACCCCTCCTTTCTTCGACTTAAAGGAATTCGGCAACTCTCATTCTCGCAGCAGGTCTACCCTGGAGCCACGCATACCCGCTTTGAGCACTCCATCGGGGTCTATCATTTGATGAAGCTGATTCTGCAGCGCATGTTGACCAATCCTCTGGCCCTCACTCTTCAAAATGAGCGCTTCCGGTTTGACGACCACAACTGCCGGGTGCTGCTTTCGGCTTCCCTGTTGCACGATATCGGCCACTTTCCCCACGCCCATATCATCGAGGAACAGATTCCCCGCATCGGCAACGAGCCGGTATTTTTGCACCACGAGGCGCTTTGCCGTCACTTTATCTATGAAGAGAACCCCGGGGTTCCCACAATTGCCGAAATATTGCAGGTAGAGTGGAAGGTAGAGCCGGAAGCGGTCATTGCACTCATCACTGGCAGTGCGGGAACCTGTTTCAGCAAGTTAATCAGCGGCACGCTCGACCCTGACAAGATGGACTATCTGATGCGCGACGCCCACCACTGCAACATCCCCTACGGAAGCATTGATATCGACCGGCTGATTGAGTCGTTTGTGCCTGACCCGCAGCGCGAGCGGTTTGCCATCACCGAAAAGGGTATTGCGCCACTTGAGAGCCTGCTTTTTGCAAAGTACATGATGATGCGCAATGTGTACTGGCACCATACCAGCAGGGCGCTGTCGGCAATGCTCCGCAGGCTTCTACAGGATATTGCGGGCGACGGGATGCTCTCCGGGGAAGCTTTGCGCGAGCTCTTTTATGGCAATGCCGATGACCGGGTGCTGCATGAACTGAAGCAGTTAATGCCGGAAAAGGGGCATCCTCTCTCAGCCCTGCTTGATGATATTCTTCTGCGCCGGGTCTACAAAAGGGCGATAACCGTACAACCCTACCTGCCACACTCCGCAAAAGAGGACGAACGGTGGTTTATCTATAACACTGACAGCTCAATGCGCCGTGCCATGGAGGTGGAGATCTGCCGCTTTCTCAACCAACGGTACCACCTCGGCCTCTACGGCCATGAGGTACTGATTGATCCACCCTCAAAGAAGGATATTTTTGATTATGCCGATTTGAAAGAGCTTCGCGTCTACCCGACCCGCTCGGAGCACATCCACTATGCTCTGCAGTGCGAGTCGGAGTATGTGCGGTTTGATGAGCTGAACGAGTCGGTTTTTCAGTCGGATTTCATTCTCGCTTTTGAGCGCTATACCAAAAAATTCAGGGTGCTTTGCCGCCCTGACCTGGTTGAGCGCATCGTGGAATCACGCGAGGAGATCATGCGTATGCTCACCAATGATCTTGACCTCTTTCGTTAACGGTATCAAGAAAACTGCTTCCAGTTGATAACGGTGTGCAGCACAACTGCGATGACGAAGAGAGAACTTAGCCACACCTGGGTCGGCTGTGACACGGCGGCCACACTCTGTAAAAATAAGAGAAGGCCGGTCATAATGGAAAGGATAAATGCCCCGATTGCAAAAGGGGTTGCCTTAAATCTACCGTTTGTGTTCATCGTATTTGTTGGAATTAAAATGTGAGCGAAACTTTTGCTCTCTTTGGCTCAATGGAACCATCCTGTTCATGGTAATCAAGGTACGCCCGGGATTCTTTAAGGACTATGAAGGAATCCTTAAACGTTACTTAAAAATCGATGCGGCTGGTTTCGCCAAAAAAGTAAAAATTCAAAAAATGGCACAGTCATTGGCGACTTTATCTTATATTTCTTGAGAACAAAACACTCTTGCATACAACACACAAAGACACACATGGAACAACATCAGGACAAATTTTACAAGGGACTTTTCTTTGGCGCTGTGCTTGGCGCAGCCGCAGGCACTATTATGGGGTTGCTCTTTGCGCCGCACAAAGGGAAGGAGACCCAGCAGATTATTTCCGGCAAAATAAAAGTTGCGCTCGACAAGGCCACCGACCTCTACGAAAGCAATGAAAACGATGCCGCCTACAACAACGAAGCGAAAACGCGCTCGCAGGAAATCATCGACACCGCACGTGATGAGGCAAAAAAAATCCTCAATGAGGCCAACAGCATTATCAGGGAGATCAAGGGATACCCTAAAGAGAAGGAAAACTGAGTGATGCTCTCATACCTCGGCGCAAACCTGACCAAGAATGGCATTGAAAACGGTGCAATTCTTTTGCTGCACGCCTTTCCACTCTCTGCGGCGATGTGGCGGCCCCAACTGAAGGCTCTTGGCAGTGCTGGCTATGCCGTCGTAGCGCCAAACGCTTATGGTATTGCCGAATCCGGGGAGCAAGAGGGATGGAGCTTTACCGATTACGCTCATGAGCTTGCCAGACTTCTTGAGTCACTGAACATTGAGCATGCAACGGTTGTGGGGCTGTCGATGGGTGGATATCAGGCATTGGAGTTCTACCGGCTCTACCCCGGCAAAACTGCATCGCTTGTACTGTGCGACACGCGGGCTGAGGCCGATGCGCCAGCGGCCCGCTCCGTACGGGAGGAGTTCATTAGTGCAGTAGAGGCTGAGGGTGCCGAAGAGGCGGTCAGGCGCATGATACCGAACTATTTTACCGTCGAGAGCTCCATCAACAAGCCGGAACTTGCTGCAGAGGCCGCCGCAATGATACGAAGGCAGAGCGCCACCGTCATCAACGCTGCTATGCGGGCAATCATGATGCGCCGTGATGCAACACCACTTCTTGCTTCAATCCACTGCCCTGTACTGGTATTGAACGGAAAGGAGGACAAGCTCACGACGCCTGAAACAGCCAAGAGCATTCATGATCTCACTGCGGGCTCACAGCTCCTTCTGCTCAGTGGAGCCGCTCATATTGCAAACATGGAGCAGCCTCAAGCCTTCAACAGCGCCCTGCTTGCCCATCTTGAAGAGGTCAGGCGCTCCTGACCTCCTTTTTGCCTCATCAAACTTCGAGACTTTCAATCAGTTCAAAAAAGTTCGGGAACGAGACGCCGACAACGTCAACGTCGGAAATATCAATAGGGCACCCTGTCGCCTTGCTGGCAATGGCGAAGCTCATGGCAATTCGGTGATCATCAAAACTCTCAATCACCACCGTTCCTGACGGGGTTATGTTGCGCCCTTTGACAATGAAACCATCGGGGTACTGCTCGCAATCAAAACCGAGACGCTGAAGATTGACCACAAGGGCATCAATACGGTCGCTCTCTTTGGTTCGCAACTCGGCGGCGTTGTGCAGTTCAAACTGACCGGAGGCAAAGGCTGAAAGAACGGCAAGCATCGGGATTTCATCAATAAGAAAGGAGACAAGCTGCGGATCGCGGATCACAAGAGGTTCAAGCCCAGTGTGGTTCTCTACCAAAATATCGCCGATGGTTTCGCCACCAATCACCCGCTGGTTTTCAATGGTCAAACCGGCCCCGGCTTCTGTTAAAAGAGCGAGAAATGCTACCCGTGTCGGGTTGAGGCAGACATCCCTGATGATAATTTCTGAGCCACGGGCAAGCAGGCCAAGCGCAAGAATAAAACAGGCGGCTGACGGGTCGGCAGGAATAAAAAAGGGCTTTGCGGCAAGAGCTTTGCGGCCCGGTATCACAATAACCCGCTCTCCATCGCACTCACTACTCTTGAGACCAAGCATCACTTCCGTATGGTCACGAGAAAGCAGCGGCTCAATAATTCTCGATTCGCCGTCGGCATGGAGGGCGGCAAAGGCCACGAGCGACTTCACCTGCGCTGAAGGAACCGGCAAGCGGTAGTTGATCGGCTTCAGCTCTCTGGTTCCTTTAATGTGCATCGGCGCGGTGCCTGATGGCGACAGTTGCACATCAACGCCCATCAGGCGCAAGGGGTCGGCAACTCTCTTCATCGGTCGCTTCATCAGCGAACTGTCGCCAATTAACTCACTGGCAAAGGGCTGGGCGGCCAAAATACCGGCAAACATGCGCATGGTGCTACCCGAATTATTGCACATCAAGGGATCGGAAGGGGGCTGAAAACTCCAGAGTCCCCTTGACTCAATGACCACTTTTCGGATGCGGCGGCCGTAGGCTCCATCCACCTCTTCCTGACGAAGGGTGATTCCGGCACTTTTCAGGACACCAAGGGTTGACTGATTATCAAATCCGGCGGAAAAGTTGGTAATCTCTGTTGTCCCTTCCGACAATGCGCCAATAAGTGCCGCTCGGTGGGAGATCGACTTGTCGGGCGGTAACGCTGTAACTTCACCTTTGAACACTCTCATGAGTCAAAACATGGATTGGTGTTGACAAAAAAAAGGCAACTCCCGTGAAGGAGCTGCCTGGACATAACTGTTGCGAACGGGAACGATCATGAATTGCGTTCTTCATTTGCCCTCTGCGCTCTTCGTCTGCTCCTTGAGCGCTTCAAACGACCATCCACCGAAGGTTTGACGAAGTATGCGTTTGCACGAAACTCCTTTAAAACACCTGCACGCTCATATTTTTTCTTGAAGCGTTTCAGCATTTTATCGATCGATTCATTGTCATTTATCTGCACACTAACCAATGTAATTCACCCCCTTTTAAAAGATCAACGTCTAAGTTTCAATTTAATAAGATCCGTAACACTCTCTGTATTTTTCCCGTTTGCGGGGTTCATTTGTACATTTTCGAGAAGCTGTTTTTTGCCACTTTTGCAAAATTCCACAATAATAACAAAAGCACCACTTCCTGTTGCCTGTTTTTCTCTGACCACGCCAACCTCACCAAGCGCCTGGTGATAGAGGGCGTCACCCTTGGCATAAATACCATGCGGAGAATAAATCTGACACTCTTCGGCTTTCAACTCATCGGGACTGATTTCCCGATCAATCTGTATCTGCCACTCCTTGAGCAGGTAAACCTGGTTGCAGTCAGAACAGCGAACCCAATACTGATTTTCGGCGGCAGGCGGCAATTCTCCCGTGCCGTTTTTACTCCCTTTGGGCTTTTTGGCCGCAACCGTCGTTAAAAGATCCTCCTCTCTGGGCTTGTCGCTCGGCATCCATTCGCCGACAAAAACCTTCTCTGTAATCTGGCCACATCCTTCACAGAAGCAAGGCTTGATTTTGCCCTCCAAAATGAACTGTCTTTTTCTGGACTCTACCTTCATATCATAGTGCTGGTTATTAACCCGACCAAAAGTCGTCTGGATTTCCGTATCTCTCTCTGCGCTCCACTCTCTTTTTGCGGGCTTCATGGCGCAATATAGTGCATCGCACCTGAAATAAAAGAGGAATGTTTTTTGAATGCTTAGTTAAAGAAATCCTCCCTAATAAACAACAGGATAATGCACCTGCACTCACTTATGGGTCAAGGCATCAATAAGATCTGACTTTGTGAGCAATTGAAGGCGCCCGTCCGAGCGGCTTACCAGCACTCCCGATGCACTTTGCTGCAGTTTATCGGATAATTCGGAAATTGTTGCATCGAGCCGGCAGACCGGAAATGGAGGCTCCATAAATCCGACGACCTTTGCATTCATCGCATCATCGTTTTCAATGAGAATGGAGAGAATCTTGTTTTCGCTGATACTGCCAATCGGAGCATTATAGGAGACAATCGGCAATTGTGAAACATCGTTCTGCTTCATCATCTGAAACACTTCTGCAAGGGTATTTTCGGGCAAGGCAAAAATCAGATCCCGGCGTGCCTTCAACTGCAAAATATCTTCGGCCGTGATTTGCTCAGGGGCTGACTTTGCTTTGCGGTAAAAGCCGCGCTTGCGCATCCACTCGTCATGGAACATTTTGCTCAGATAATAACCACCAAAATCGTTCATAACCACGACGACACAATCATCTTCACGATATGCAACACCGGCACGAAGCGCCGCAGCCATCGCCGCGCCTGAAGCTCCACCGGCAAACAGCGCTTCCATCCGCAACAGCTCTCTGCCGCAGTTAAAAGCATCATAATCACTGACCTGCACCACATCATCAAGCAGCGAGGGCTCCCAGAAGGCGGAGGGCTGCCGGGAACCAATCTCTTCAAGCTCTGAAAAAACGGGCGCGCCAGGCATTCCATTTCTGAAAAGCCCTGCATAGATTGAGTCCTGCGACTCAACACCGATAATCTTAATGGCAGGATTTTTTGCTTTCAAAAAAGTAGCAATCCCGAAAACCATGGCACCAGAAATCATCGGCACAAAAACGTGGGTAACCCTCCCCTCCGTCTGGCGAAAAATTTCACTGCCCGTCGATTCGCTGTGAACCTTGAAACTGAGGGGGTTGGCGTACATACCAGCATAAAAGGCGTTGGGGATACTCCGCACCAGGCTTTCAGCCACATTCATGCAACTGCGCGGTTCTCCGGGCAAAGCGTCCGAAGGGGTAATCACCAGTTCTGCACCGAGAGCACGAAGCATATCCTGCTTCTCTCGCGATATTTTATCGGGTGCGGCCAGCAAAAGCTTGTAGCCACGGCTCACACCGGCCATGGCAAGGGCAATTCCGCTGTCGCCAAAAGTCCAGTCGACAAGGGTCATTCCCCGTTGAATCAGCTTGCGCTCTTCAGCATCCTTTACAATGGCACAAGCCACTCGGTAGTAATGCGACCACGCAGGATTCATATACTCAAGTTTGGCCATGACCTTGGGCCTTATCTGACGGGCCATCTGTTGAACAGGTACCATAGGCGTTTCTGCAGCAAGCCCGAAAATATCGTGGTTCGACATGGTAACAACTGAGAGATGAGTTAAAATGACAACGCAACGCCCCTGTGACGCTGAAGAGAAAATATACAAGGAATAAGCGCCTTTCCGGTTTGAAAATCATGGACAAAATATGTTTTTTTACAGGAAGTTCCATCTGACTATGCTGGAGGAGAAAAAGAAAACAGGTTTTAATGCAACAGGGTAAAAGCAAAAGAGGGCTTCCAGGTTATGGATGAAAACAACAGGGAGTTTGCAGCAGGAGAAATTCTACCTGAAAACATGACAGAGGCGCTGGTCTCGCTCGAAAACCTTGCCTGGAACGCACGCATAATTGCGCGGAGAGTTGGTGAGGGCAAGCGAATTATGGGTATTGTCAAAGCCAATGCTTACGGCCACAACGTCCACAGGGTTGCTGAAACGCTTGAAAAATCAGGCATCAGTGATTTCGGCGTGGCCAACATCCATGAAGCCATTGAACTGAAAAAGTGCGGTGCGCTGAAAAAGCGGGCCTCCATTCTCGCATTCTCTTCGCCGCTTCCCTCTCAAATTCCTTTTTTTCTGCACCACGGCATTGAAATGACCCTCTGCGACAGCCTGACGCTCCGTGCGGCAGAAGAAATTGCCGCCGCAGAGAACACAACGCTTTCCGTACAGGTCAAGGTCGATACCGGCATGGGGCGTCTCGGCGTCAACCCGTCAGTTGCCATGGAACTTTTGCGGCAAATCGACCGTTCCCCTCACCTTGAGCTGAGAGGAATCTACACCCACTTTGCCGACAGCGCGACCGCTGAAGGATTCACCCAGGAGCAGCTCAATGCCTTCACAACGCTCACTGCTGAATATGAACATGCCTCATCCAGAACCGTGTGCAAACATGCGGCCAACAGTGGCGCCATTATGACGTCACCCCACTCCTGGCTCGACATGGTGCGCCCCGGCATTCTGCTCTACGGGTACCATCCGGCAAAAAACACGCCTTGCCGCCTCGACGTCAAACCGGTCATGCAAGTTGAGGCAAAAGTGATTTTTATCAAAACCGTCCCTGCAGGAACCACCATCAGCTATAACCGAACCTGGACTGCGCCCGAAACGTGCACCATCGCCACCATAGCCGCAGGCTACGCCGATGGTTATGCAAGAGCGCTCTCAGGCCGAGCCACCGTCATGATTAACGGCAACGCTTACCCGCAGGTCGGCACCGTCACCATGGATCAGATCATGGTTAACCTCGGCACTGCGCACCAGGTCAACATTGGCGACAAAGCGGTTCTTTTTGGTTGGGAGGGCGTCGGGGCGGAGTACCTGGCCGACCTGACTGGCACCATCAGCTATGAAATACTCTGTTCGGTCTCTTCAAGGGTAAAACGCATCTTTTTATGAACCCCCTCGAAAAACTGGCGCTGAAGCTCAGCCTCACCAAGGCAGAAATTACTCTGGTATCGGCTCTTCTGGCCTTTCTACTGCTGGGCGGCATCCTTGTTACGCTCCGTTCATCAGAGGAGGTTGATCTTCTTGTCAAAAAAGCAGAAAGCGCCCGATACCGTGAAGCGGAGGTCGACAGCCTTATTTCCCTTGCCACCGTGCAGCAGGCATCCGTCAAGGAAGATGTTTTGCTGGCTGCTGAGACCGAAGGAGAAGACGTTGACGCTCAAAAAAAACCGGAGCAACGCTCATCAGGAAAAAAAGTCTTTAATGGCACCCTCTCTTTCAACAAGGCGAGCAGCCAGCAGTTACAGAAAATTCCAGGCGTAGGGCCGGTCATGGCGGAGCGGCTGATTACTTTCAGAAAATCAAAAGGGGGAAAAGTGATGCAATTCCAGGACTTTCTTGACGTCAAGGGTATTGGCAAAAAAAAGCTTGAATCTCTCAAAAAATATTTCATACTCGAATAATGAGCACAAGCCTTATTGCCTGCGCCATAGATGCCAGAGAGTGCGCCATAGTACGCATGACAAAATTTGCTGAAAACAAATATACTCTGAACCGATGCAAAACTCTGCCATTCGACCTTGACCACCTTGCTTCCGTTAAAGGGATCCGACTGCTGAACAAGCTCGACAATCACCTCAACGAGTGGCCTAATGATGAGCTGGCGCTGTGCATCACACCAGAAAACTACCTCCCCCTTCCCGCCTCTTTTCCCGCCAATTCGAGCGCAGAGAAGTGCCTGGAGTATTGCCGGATTGAAGCACAACACTTTTTAAGCCAACCCCAACAGTACGATTGCGACTGCACCGCTTATGGTATGAACCAGAACGGTGCGTATGAAAAAAAGATGCTGCTCTTCTATCCCGCCGAAAGCAGCAGAAAAGTTTTAGAGCAGCTTACAGCCTCGCGCCGCCTCATTTTCAGCAGCACTCCGCAGTTGCCTCTTCTTCACCTCTCCAGCTTTACTGCTGAGAGGCAGGCGATCCTTGAAATTGAAAAGAACTATCTCCTCCTGACGGAATCAAAAGAGGGGCGGATAAGACAATTGTTATGCCGGGAGGTAAAAAACCGAAAGGAGAGCGAATACTTCACCATCAAAGAGCTTGTCGAAAACCCGCTCTTCCGTGAAACCAGGGTACAACTGACCGGCACACTGGCCGACAGGGCAATGACAAGACTTATCAAAAAAGAGACCTCGATGACGCTGAAACCGCTCAGCATCCCTCCGTCACTTTTTATCACGAACCCTGATAAATGCTCACTCTCTTCCAACGTGACGATCAAAGCCATCAGCCTGGCACTCATGGCTTTGGACGGGCAAAAAAGGTTTACGCTTTTTTCTGATTAACAATCACCTCGGCAATCTGCACGGCGTTGGTGGCCGCACCTTTGCGCAGGTTGTCGGCGACAATCCACATGTTCAACGTCTGCGGATGCCAGTAGTCGCGGCGGATTCTGCCTACAAAAACTTCGTCACGCTCGTAGGAGGTGAGCGGCATAGGGTAGATGCGTGCCGAAGGGTCGTCCTGGAGGATAATGCCGGGTGAGGTACGAAGAAGTTCACGCACCTCGTCGATATCAAATTCGCGCTCAAGCTCGATGTTGAGCGACTCTCCGTGGCCACCATAAACCGGAATGCGCACGGTGGTGGGAGAGATGCTCATGCTCTTGTCGCCCATGATTTTGCGGGTCTCGTTGACCATCTTCATCTCCTCCTTGGTGTAGCCGTTATCGGTGAAGGCATCGATCTGCGGCACGGCGTTGAAGGCGATCTGGTGAAAATGGGTGAACTGCTCCTGGCTCTCTCCGGCCAACTCGCTTTCAAGGGCGTCGCGCCCGATCTTTCCTTTACCGGTCACCGACTGATAGGTCGAAACTACCACCCTTTTGACGCCGAAACGGTCGTGCAGCGGCTTGAGCACCACCACCATCTGGATGGTTGAGCAGTTGGGGTTGGCAATAATCGGTTCGGGGCGACCGTCGGCCCTGAAAATGGCTTCGGGGTTGACCTCTGGCACAACAAGGGGCACATCAGGCTCCATGCGGAATGCCGATGAGTTGTCGATAACCACCGCACCTTCAGCCGCCGCAACCACAGCCCACTCTTTACTCGCAGTTGCGCCTGCGGAAAAAAGGGCGATATCGACATCACGAAAAGCCTCTTCTGAGGGTTCGCGAATGATGAACTCCTTGCCCCTGAAGGTCACCGTCTGACCGGCACTTCTTGACGAAGCAAGCGGCACAAAATCGGTTGCGGGAAAATTTCTCTCTTCAAGAACCTTGATCATGGTGCGACCGACCAGACCGGTTGCACCAAGTACTGCCACACGGCAACGGGAATCCTGACTACTCATAACTTATTATATATTATTGGCTTGATAATTTAACGACAATCTATCGGAATGGTCATTGAGGCACTCCGTACACTCAAGAATCTTCCCATCCCTTGCATATCCTTCGCACTCCTCGCGGTAGTCAAGAAGAATCTCGACCACCTGCTCCCATCCATCCTCGCGTACCAGCTTGTTGCGTGCCCGCGACACCATCGGAAGCGCTTTCAGGTAGGTGGCATAGTGGCGGCGCATCTCAAGCACCCCATACTTTTCGCCCTTGAACTGAACGGAGAGCTTCAAGTGCTCAATGGCGACCTCAATTCGTGCACGAAAATCGGGCAGTGCCATTGGCTTGCCGGTTTTCAGCAACTCTTTGGCCGCCTCAAAAATAAAGGGGTTACCAATGGAACCCCGGCCAATCATCACGCCATCCGCCCCCGTTTCGGCAAACATGGCCAGAGCATCTTCGGGTGACCAGATATCGCCATTGGCAATGAGCGGTATGCGGGCCTGCTCTTTGGCCTGGCGAATCCAGTTCCAGTCCGCCTTTCCCTTATACATCTGGCTGCGCGTACGGCCATGCAGCGCAAGGGCCTGAATGCCCGCATCTTCAAGCCGGGGCAAAATATCGAGAATGTTAATCGACTCCATGTCCCAGCCAATCCTTGTTTTGGCCGTCACCGGAATGGAGACCGCTTTAACCACCGCCTCAGAAATGGCGGCCATCTTTTCAGGCTCCCTGAGCAGCGCCGCGCCAGCCCCCTTACCGGCAACCTTCTTGGTCGGGCAGCCGAAATAGATATCGAGATAGTCGGGGCCATACTCTTCGGCAATAACTGCGGCCTCAACCATCGACTCAAGAGTGCTGCCAAAAATCTGGATGGCAAAGGGGCGCTCCATTTCATCAACCTTCAGCTTGCGGAGCGACTTCTCGACTCCCCTGCGCAGCGCTTCGGCACTGATGAACTCGGTATAGACAATATCGGCCCCGTGCCGTTTGCAAAGTTGGCGGAATGCCCGGTCGGTCACATCCTCCATCGGAGCAAGAATAACCGGCCGGTCAATCTCAATGGTTCCTATCTTCATACCTGCCCGTTCACTACCTCGACTGGCCCGCTCATCAGCACCTTGACCTGCGCCTGGATCTTGCTGTAGAGAGCCGAATCTTCACGCAACGCCTTCTTGACAGTTTCACGTCCCTGACCAAGCTTGTCGGTACCGTAACTGAACCATGAACCAGCCTTTTTGACCACACCGAACTCAACGGCCAAGTCAATCAGTTCACCCATAGCCGAGATGCCCTCTCCGTAGAGGATATCAAACTCAGCGGTGCGGAAAGGAGGAGCAACCTTGTTTTTGACCACCTTCACCCTTGTGCGGTTGCCGGTAATCTCTTCGCCATCCTTGATCTGGGCAATTTTACGAATATCGAGACGCACTGACGAATAAAATTTCAGCGCCTTGCCGCCGGTCGTTGTTTCAGGATTACCATAAACAACGCCGATTTTATCGCGGAGCTGGTTGATAAAAATACAGACGCAGCTCGATTTTGAGATGGCACCGGTGAGCTTGCGCAGCGCCTGGCTCATAAGCCGCGCCTGGAGGCCCATCACACTGTCGCCCATCTCGCCTTCAAGCTCAGCCTGGGGCACGAGAGCCGCAACAGAGTCGACCACCACCACATCAATGGCGTTGCTTCTTACCAGCGTCTCCACGATCGAAAGCGCCTGCTCGCCCGATTCCGGCTGGCTGATGAGCAGGGCGTTGATATCAACACCGAGCTTTCGGGCGTAGGAGGGGTCAAAGGCGTGTTCAGCATCAACGATAGCCGCAATTCCGCCCAATTTCTGTGCCTCAGCAATAACATGAAGGGCAAGGGTTGTTTTTCCGGAGGATTCCGGTCCATAAATTTCGGTGACACGGCCACGGGGCAAGCCACCAACACCGAGGGCAAAATCGAGGGTCATAGAGCCGGTTGAAATCGACTGCACCTTCATTCCCGCCGAATCGTCACCAAGGCGCATGATGGCACCCTTGCCAAACTGTTTTTCAAGGGCTTCGACCGCGAGGTTCAGTTGCTTGAGTTTTGCCGGATCAACCGTCACGGCTTTTTTTTCAATTTTCGGAGTATCCATTGTTGTGCATGTAAAAAATTGAAGGAAAAGTCCTCTTCAGAGTACAAGAGTCTTGAGCGTTTCAGAGAGTTCCCGGTACGACATGCCCAGCTCCTGACGTGACTTTCTGTTACTGTATACAAGGGGCCTTGAGGCAAGACGAATACTCTCCAGACTTATAAAAGAGGGACGGCTTGAAAGCATAGAGTAAACCTCCCCGCCAAAACCGGCAAGAAGCCCGACGCCCCCGGGCACCACAAACGCCAACCCCATGCTGCTGCCAGCATGAGTGCGAAGAGCGTCAAAAAGTTCCCGGAAGCTCAGATTGAGGCCCACAACAACGTAACGCTCGCCTGAGCGCCCCTTTTCCCACGCCGCAAGGAGGGCATCTGCCACATCGCGGACATCAACAAAACCTGTCGATCCCGAAGGAAAAAACGGGATTTTCCCCTTAGAGATGAGCCGCAGCACTTTGTTCGAAGAGCTGAGTGACGCAGGGTTTTGGCGGTCAATACCAATGACCACACCGGGATTGACCATCACTACTTCAAGCCCTTCGGCCACACCGCGCAACCCCTCAAGTTCTGTTAGATGCTTGGCCTCCATATAACCGTTCCGTCGTTGCCATTCCTGAAAGGTGGTTGACTCGCTGGATGGGGAGCCATCCAGGGAAGCACCAACCGCCGCAATAGAGCTGGTGAGGACGAGCCTGCGGACATTATTATACAGAGAGGCATTAACCACATTGCGCGTACCGACCACATTGGCGTCATAGAGTGCGCGACGGGAACTCCTTGTGTAGGAGATAAACCCTGCGCAATGAAAAACCGTGTCGGCCCCCCTGAAAGCCTCAAGGAGGGCAAGAGAGTCCATGATATCGGCACGAACAATATCAACCGGTAACCCCTCAAGAAAAGAGCAGTCCGAGCTGTTCCGGGCAATCACCCTGAGGCGCCCCCCGCCAGAAAGCCTTGAAAGCAGTGCAAGAACAACCTGCGAACCAATATATCCGGTAGCCCCGGTGACGACAATTGATGAATTGAGCATGAAACGCTGAAATAAAAAAGAGACCCGATCGGTAACGTATCGGCGACAGCAAGAACCTTACTGTTTGTCGAAAATAAGAATTTCGCGGCTATTGTGTTCCTCTATTTTTCAGCTCTTCGTGGATTGCTCTCTTTGCCAAGGTTTGGTTTCAAGCAAAAAGCCTCCTCAACGTTCCCCCTTCTCAACCACTCATTGGGGCTGATGTCACATCCTCGCAACCTCAAACTTGCTGACGTTTCTCTGTTTCGGATCAAAAACAATGCCAATCAGGTAGCGCTCGCCACTATATTTCTCATAATATTTCATCTTTTTGATCTGCTCAAGCGGCTCCCCGTCAGTCACCTTGAATTCAAAGAGAAAGGTTCGCCCCCCGACCTTCAGCGTCAGGTCAATCCGGCCCTTGTTGCTCACATCCTCAGCGATGATGTCCACCCCGAAGCCGACAAAAAAGGCAAAGAGTACGCTGGCATAAAAGCCCTCGTAACGATCAATTTGATTGTTTGTGTAGTTATTATAGGCGATACTCGCAAAAGGTGCAGGATAACAGGCTCCAATTTGTTCACATCTCCGGTTTCGATAAAATCAAGCAACTCATCGTGAAGCAGCTCTTTTTCCGAAATGGTGATCATAGATTGCAGGATAGAGTCATTAAAACTGGTCTGCACCTCCCTGTTGGGAAACCCCAACTCATATCGAACT
>CAILXB010000042.1 GCA_903838025.1 uncultured Chlorobiaceae bacterium | reverse complement strand
TGCACCCAAAAAGAGCTGTTCCTGATTTTGGACTGCTGGGACAACTTCGAATACTTCAAGCTTCAGCCCAAGGGCAAAGAGCTGAAGGTGCAACTTCCTCTTCCCGTGAAACTCTTCGGGCTGCGGCTTGACAAAATTGAGTGTGCTCTCTCAATCGGCAACGCTGCCATTGCTGAGCGGGAGAGTGTAAAACTCCGCAAGCAGATTGCCGCGCTTCCCGGCAACTCTGTCGTCATCAAAGAGGCAGCATCCCTTCTTCACCCTCTCGAAGAGGAGAACTTCTGGGTTACGCTCTCCCCGCAAAAGCTGGACTATCTGCGCAACCAGATCAAACCGCTTTTCAGAACCGTCTCCGACGCCGACTTTAAGGCGATGCGTTTTGAGCGTGACATCCTTGAAAGCTCACTGGCACAACTGCGCAACCAAAAAGAGAGGTACGACACCCTCAACGACGCTCTTATCGAGCAGATCAGCCAGCTCCCCTTGAGCATCGGCTTTGTGCAACAGCAGGAGCCTCTGATACGGGCCGCTCAAACCAGCCACTTCTGGAACCAGGCCACCGAAGAGAGCTTTGATGAGCTGATTGAAAAGCTCTCACCACTGATGAAATTTCGCGAGCCTGAGCGCGGCGCCATCGGTCAAGTTCATCTGAACTTGCAGGATCTGCTGCACCACAAAGAGATGGTGGAATTCGGCCCGAAAAATGAGGCAGTCAGCATTGCCCGCTACCGCGAAATGGTTGAATCGCTCATTACCGAACTGACAAAACAGAACCCGATTCTCAGCAAAATCAAGGAGGGCAAAGCAATTTCGCCCGAAGAGGTTACAGAGCTTGCCGCGCTGCTCAACGAAGAACACCCGCACATTACCGAAGCTCTCTTGCGTGCCGTCTATCAAAACCGCAAAGCCCACTTCATCCAGTTTATCCGCCATATTCTCGGTCTCGAACTCCTCAAGAGTTTTCCCGAAACGGTTGCCGAGGCGTTCGATCACTTTCTCAAAGAGCACACAACCTTTTCCAGTCGCCAACTCGACTTTTTAAACCTCCTCAAAAACGTTATTGTAGAGCGTGAAAAAGTAGAAAAGCGAGACCTCATCAACGCCCCCTTTACGGTCATCCACCCAAAAGGCATTCGCGGGGTCTTTTCCCCGGCTGAAATTCAGGAAATCCTGGCACTGGCCAAAAAACTGGCAGCATAACATGACAGAAAATAACCGCATCGAATACAAGCGCGAGCTGACCGACGGACTTGAGAAAGAGGTCGTCGCATTTTTGAACTATCATGACGGCGGCATTATCTGGATTGGTATTGACAAGCATGGAGCTGTCTATGGCGTTTCGGAGTGCGACGCTCTGCAGCTTGCCATCAAGGATCGCCTCAAAAATAATATTCAGCCCTCATGCCTTGGCTTGTTCGATGTCATTCATGAAACCCGTGATGGCAAAGATGTTATTAAACTCATCGTTGCAAGTGGCTCCGAAAAGCCCTACTACCTGCGCAGGTTCGGTATGTCGGACAAAGGGTGTTTCATTCGTATCGGCAGCGCCAGTGAGCCCATGTCGCAGCGTATGATTGAAGAGCTCTTTGCCCGACGTACGCGAAACTCAATAGCCCGTATCCGTTCTTTGCGGCAGGATCTCACCTTTGAGCAGCTTAAAATCTACTATCAGGAGGCTGGTCTCACGCTTGGTGATAAATTCGCTGCGAATCTTGAACTGCTCACCGAGGATGGTGTTTACAATTATGCCGCCTACCTGCTGGCAGACCAGAATGGCAATTCGGTGCAGGTAGCCAAATATGCCAGCACGGACAGGGTTGATCTGCATGAGAGCAAGGACTACGGCTTCTGTTGTCTGGTTAAAACCTGCAAGCAGATACTCGATCGTCTGGAGGGAGTTGAGAACCGTGTCATCAATAAAATAACTCCCCGTGAGCGTATCAGCCGAAGCCTGTGGGACAAAATTGCCCTTCGTGAAGCCGTCATCAACGCCATCATCCACAACGACTACAGTACCGAACTGGTGCCGAAGTTTGAAATTTTTGCTGATCGGCTTGAAATTACCTCAGCAGGTGCCGTTCATCCCGGATCGGAGCAGGATGATTTTTTTGCCGGATACTCCATGCCTCGCAACAAAACCCTGATGCGGATCTTCAAGGATCTTGCTATGGTTGAATACCTCGGTTCCGGAATGCCCCGGATTCTCAAAGCTTATCCTCGTGAAGCCTACACCTTCTCTACCCATTTCATACGGACGACCTTTCCCATTTCGAGGGAAGCTCTTGCGCTGGAAGAAGAGGTGCTGAAAGGTGAAGCAAAAACTTCGGGGGTAGAGTCAGTTCAGTCGGGGGCCCAGTCAAGGGCCCAGTCGGGGGCCCAGTCAAGGGCCCAGTCGGAAGCTGTTCTGATTGCATTGACCTATCTACCCCGCTCCGCCATGGAGCTTATCGAAATACTTGGTCTTGATACCAAAACAGGGGCGTTCAAGCGAGCCATAAAGGAGTTGCTTGATCGGGAGCTTATTGCCTATACTCTTCCTGAAAAGCCCGGCAGCCGCCTGCAAAAGTACCGGCTTACCGCAAAAGGGTCAAGCCATTTAAAGAATTTAAACGAAGATTAATAGCCAGAATCCATGGACAAACAAGTGACCGGACAAGTCACCGGACAAGTCAGCGCACAAGTCACCGCATAAGTCGGGAGCTATTGTGCTGAATCACGGAGAGCAAGCGAAATTATGAAACCGAACAACCGAGCAAGGTCAAACATTTCTGAAGCAGAACAGACAATGAACAAACAGCAAGAGTTCACCATAAATAGTACAGATACAAGACGATGCTCCAGCACAACCCTGAACTGAAATCAAAAATAGACCAACTCTGGAACAAGTTCTGGAGCGGCGGTATATCCAACCCGCTCACCGCCATCGAACAGATCACCTACCTGCTCTTCATGAACCTTATGATGCACGGCATTGACGAGCCGGAAATTGACTACAAAGACACCCTGAGCAAAAGCTTTACGCAAGAGTCATGCTACGACATCATCATGGCTAACCCGCCTTTTACCGGCAGCATCGACAAAGGCGATATCAACGAAAGCTTCACCCTCTCCACCACCAAAACAGAGCTGCTCTTTGTCGAAAACATCTACCGGCTGCTCAAAAAGGGAGGAACCGCCTGCGTTATTGTGCCGCAAGGTGTCCTCTTTGGCTCCGGCGCGGCGTTCAAGGCACTGCGCAAGCTGCTGGTTGAGCGCTGCGACCTCAAAGCAGTTATCACCATGCCAAGCGGAGTTTTCAAGCCCTATGCCGGAGTCCCAACCTCCATTCTGCTCTTCACAAAAGTATGGGGTCCGCTCGACAAGGTCACCAAACCAGCGACGGAGCACGTCTGGTTCTACGACATGCAGTCGGACGGCTATTCGCTCGACGACAAACGAAGCAAGCAGGACGGTTTCGGCGATCTGCTTGATATTGTCGAGAACTATAAACGTCGAAGCGTAGAGCATGACACCGACAGAACCCAAAAGTTCTTTATGGTTCCCCGTGCAGAAATTGAAGGCGAAGGAGGATACGATCTCTCCCTTTCCCGCTATAAAACCGATGTATTTGAAGAGGTCGTCTACGAAAGCCCGTCGGTAATTCTCGACAAGCTGATTGCGGCAGAGGTAGGGGAGATTGACGAAGCTGAACTTGCAAATATTCAGAGTGGCATTGTACGCGAGCTGTTGGAGCTCAAGGGGATGATTGGATGAAACAAATTGAAATCACTATTCGCCCTCAATTTATAGGGCAGATCAAAGAGATCATTACGCAGGCTCGGGAGCAGGCCGTCCGTGCGGTTGATCATCAAAGAGTGCTCATGTACTGGAATATTGGCAAAAGTATTCTCGAAGAGGAGCAACAGGGAAAAGAGCGGGCGGAGTACGGAGCTTATTTGCTCAAAACACTCTCTCAGGCATTGGCGCCTGATTATGGAACAAGCTTTTCAGTTAGACAATTAGAGCGCAGTCGGCAGTTTTACAAGGAATTTCCAATTGCGTCCGCACTGCGGACGCAATTCAGTTGGATGCACTATAAGTCGCTTATCTCGCTTGATAATAATGGGAAACGGGAATATTACGAGGTTGAAGCAGCCAAAAATAACTGGACTGCTCGGCAACTCGAACGGCAGATAAACAGCCAGCTTTACGAACGACTCCTGTTAAGCAACAATAAAGAACGGGTACTCTCCGTTGCTCGTGGCGAACAACAACCCGAAAAAGCGACCGATATCATTAAAGACCCCATGTATTTGGAGTTTTTGGGCTTAAAACGTGAGAGTGCTTACTACGAAAAAGATCTGGAACAGGCAATTATCACCCAGTTGCAGGAGTTTTTGCTGGAGCTGGGCAACGGCTTCACCTTTGTAGCCCGCCAGCAGCGAATCCACATCGACGGGGACGATTTTTTTATTGACCTTGTTTTTTACAACCGTCTGTTACGCTGTTTTGTCATTATCGAACTCAAGACCCACAAACTGACCCATCAGGACTTGGGGCAGTTGCAGATGCACGTCAACTATTATGACCGATTCGAAAAACTGCCTGAAGAGAACCCGACAATCGGGATTCTGCTCGCTGCCGACAAGAATGATGCTGTGGTAAAAATTTCTCTTCCAGAAGATAACAAGACCATTCTGGCAAGTCAGTACGAGCTCTATCTGCCGAGTGAAGAGGTACTTAGAGAGCAGTTGGTCAGGGAGATGAAGGCGATTGAGGGGAGGGGGAGATGAAAACAGTTAAACTTGCTTCTCTCATCACGATATCTAAAGGGAAGAAGCATACGGTTTCTGAAGTGCCATCACCTCAATCAATACGAATGCTTGGTATTGATGATTTGCGAAACGACACATTAATCAGAATGACCGATGATCAAGATGGTGTGCTCGCTTGTGATGATGATGTTCTCATCGCTTGGGATGGAGCCAATGCCGGAACTATCGGATATGGCAAACGGGGATATATTGGTAGCACTATTTCTCGTCTTCGTCTCCATGATACATCAAAATTTTATGCCCCGTTTATTGGGATGTTTTTACAGACAAATTTTAGCTATTTGAGAAAAACGGCTACCGGTGCAACGATTCCGCATATCAATCGAGATGCATTAGAACGTATTCCGGTACCTGTTTTTGCGTATGAAGACCAAATCCGTATCGCAACCCTTTTTTCCAAAGTAGAGAACCTGATCTCCCGCCGTCGTGAGCAACTCAAACAGCTTGACGAACTGCTCAAAAGTGTTTTTCTGGAGATGTTTTGTTTAGAAAATGGCAATGTCAAGAAATGGATAATCGAGCCGTTAAGCGCTTGTACTGAAATTGTGTCTGGCGTTACAAAGGGGAAAAAATACAATGGGAACAAACTGAGAGATGTTCCATACATGAGAGTGGCAAATGTAAAGGATGGTTATCTCAATCTATCGGAGATAAAAAAAATAGAAGTAACAGAAGCAGAAATTCATAAGTATAAATTGATGTCTGGCGATCTTTTACTTACAGAAGGTGGCGATCCTGACAAATTAGGCCGTGGTTCAGTTTGGAATTGTGACATTGATGAATGTATACATCAGAATCATATTTTCAGAGTCAGAGCTCTTGGCAATAGTGTCAATCCAGTTTTTCTAAGTGCACTTATGGCAAGCAAGTATGGAAAATCATTCTTTTTAAAAGCAGCAAAACAAACAACAGGAATTGCTTCCATTAACTCTACTCAACTTAAAGCGTTTCCTTTGATAAGACCTCCTCTTAAACTTCAAAACCGATTTGCTGCGATTGTTGAAAAGGTTGAAGGTCTCAAATCCTGCTATCAGCAAAGTCTCGCTGAACTTGAAAACATCTATGCTTCCCTCAGCCAAAAGGTGTTCATAGGTAAACTGGTTTTGTCGCGGTCAAAGGTTGTTGATGATGGTGATTAGGTGATATGAATTTGTTTTGAATAATATGATTTATGTGCATATTTTGCAATGTATATACTGATAAATAACGACCAGCTAATTATATTGAAATAGTATTTATTTATAGATAAGTTGGCGATATATGAATCCAAGTTATTTATGTCTATGTTAAGAATATGGAGATAGTTACACAGTTCCTGTTGATATACTCTTGACTGTTTTAGGCTTATCTGTATAAACTGAGATGATAAACAATGAGATTATTCGTTATTTATATTTTAAACAATAACTAGCAGGGCTTATTGTGGGATAAGAAAATTTTAGAAATAAAATCAATAGCCAGCCATCTTAAATTTGGTCAATCAATATGCGCAAATTCAGACAAATTTTAGGAGTGAACTATGAACTGTTTCATGACAAATAAAGATTACAATTTCGAACGCATAATTCAGGGAAATAAGTCAAAAATATCAGATGAGCAATTTTTTTCTCAATCATTAGCATACTCAAATTAATGATGCACCTTAAACAAATTATGCCAAAAGATAACATGAAAAGCTTGCTAAAATTAATAACAAGCGACGAAAGTAATAATAGCGAAGAAAGTATTAATAACAAGCAAAGGATTTTACCTCTTAGGATTATTCTTTTTGTTGTTTCTTGCAGTTTTCCAATTATGATTATAATCTCATATTTGACCTTATGGAAATTTAGAGGAAATATTTACAAGGTCAATACCATTGAGTTTCTTTCTTCAGCAATGTGGGCGCAGGTACTAATTGCGATTATCGGTGCATTAATCAGTTATTATCTATTAAAACAAATTTCTCTTGTTCAAGAGCAAATACAACTAAGCAGAAAAACATCAACAGCAGAATCCGCAAAAATTTTGACATCAAAAAGAAGTATAAATGTGCGTAGGTTTTTAAATCAAGATAAAGCAAAAAAATATTTTGCAAAATTAACAACCGATCATATCTGTCATATTTTAGATGAAAATGGGGATCTCAAATTTGATAAAAACAAATTTGATTCTGAATTAAAAATAATTAGAAATGAAATATCAAAACTTTCGCAAGAAATCTTTCCCGAACAAAAAATCATTACACTGG
>CAILXB010000041.1 GCA_903838025.1 uncultured Chlorobiaceae bacterium | reverse complement strand
GGTTTTATCAGATACAGAGACCAGCGCCCGCTTGATGACAGGATCAGACATTTGCAGAAAATTTATTAATTGATTCGTTTAAAAGCCCTTCGTAAAGCGGGAATTTAAGAATAATTCCTCACTTATTGGAAGGCACTCATCACCTTGTCATTTCGACGAACGAAGTGAGGAGAAATCTTACAGTACAAAAAGCAAGATTTCTCGCAGACGCTCGAAATGACAGAGGGCCAAGACGCTCATTATTCAAACGATACTCAATACAATGCTCGATGCGATGCTCAGCTCGATGCGATGCTCGATGCGGAATTACGGAATGACTTTTTGCTAAGCACTTACGCAACAAGCGGTGCCAAAGCACAATTGAACAAAGTTATGGGTACTCTTGACAATTCATCCAATGAAATCCATCACAGCATTGCTCAGTTGCTTCAGGCCGGGTTGCTCAAGGGGATAGTGACCCGCATTTTCAAGCGTCACCACCTTGGTTGGCACACGATTAATTCGACGGAGAAAAAGCTCACTGAGATGCTGCGGTGTCCAGGTATCTTTTGCCGGTTGGGTCAATAAAATCGGGCAAACAGCAAATCCTTCGGGTTCAACCACCGGCTTGTAGGCAGTGAGCGAGCTGAGGAACTTCATGGTGACCCATTTACCTGCCGATGTTTTGTCTCTCAAGCAGGCCTTAAGTGCTGCTTTATTGTTGACGAGTGCCGACATTTTGCTTGCCAGGCTCATCGGCATCCTGAGAGAGGCCAGAGGTGTTTTTGCTGCGAAGTGGGTCAATGGCACACCGATACGGCTCATGAAATAATTCAACGCCGTTTCATCACGAACCTGTTGCTCCCGCTGGTCGAGAAAGGTCATGCCCACAATACCTTTGACCTTTTTATTGAGCGCTGCGGTGTGAAAAGCAAGCATACCACCAGCACTGAGACCATAGAGCACTATGGGACGTCCATCTCTTTCAAGCTCTGCGTCAATAAGGTCACTGCCTGCCTCAACCCAATCATCATAGGTCACGAGCGCACCAGGCGCAACCCGGGTCATGCCATACTCAGGCATGTCGATGGCAATGGCTTCAAATCCACGCTTAAAAAGGGGACTGCCCAAAATAGTAGACATTTGCCGCCCATTGGTACCGACTCCATGAAACAAAATCACCTTTACCTCGGCCTGTGGATTACGAAAGCAGTCAAGGTGAATCTGGTGCCCCCGCCACTCCCACCACTCTTCTGACGGTTCATGTTCCGACGCAAGCTGAAATTCTTTCGGAAGAAAACTTTGAATTTCCCGCCAATTCGATTGAGTTCTGTAGTCCATGCTGATATTTACTAATGACTGATCAGAAAAATTAAGCCGTGTTGAAGATACGTATAATTTCGGCAAAAATACAAAAATCATCACAAGAAAGAGGGGCTTCTATTGGACATAGTGAGAGAATACCCAGAAAAACGGAAAAACTTGGAAATGAATGGACGTTGTTATAAAATAAAGGAATAATAAAATCACCATCATGACCATCCACAAAACTCGCCTTGCCGTCTTCTGCTCGGGAAACGGAAGCAATTTCAAATCGATCTTTCGGGCCATCGCGGAAAAGCCGCTTAATGCGGAAATTGTGCTCTGTG
>CAILXB010000040.1 GCA_903838025.1 uncultured Chlorobiaceae bacterium | reverse complement strand
TATAAAAATATCTTTATATCTTTGAGTAAGACAACTTCCAGAAATATACAAAATAATACTGTTTGATACTCAAAATATTACGAAAGTCAAATTTTAAACACCAATGGATTCAAGGGGTTCAGGTCAAAACGGGAATTGCTGCCAAAAGTGTAGTTTTTTGATGAGCCTTTAGGGGCGTCAAGATAGCCGCCAGATAAAGCAAGCCCGTAGTGCTTGTTTAGCATATATTCGGCAGAGGCTTTGGGGTAGACCAGTAGCCCAGACCCGGTGTTGATTATTTCAGGGGAATAGCCGCCAGAGCCCACACCCAATTGTGCGTAGAGAGCAAGTTTCGGCGAAACCGTATATCGATAGCCAAGGCCACCCAAAATGTGATTGTAGAGAGGCAAGCCCTTATAACCGACGCCAAGATCGGCAAACCAATAGGTCTTATTGGTCATGAAGTGCGAAAACTGCAAATCAGCAACATTGATGGTGCTTTTGTTAGAGCCCTCGGGCTTAATCTGGAAGAAATTATCCAGACCTAAGGTCAGTATGTTTTCGCCAGAATCAGAAATGGATTCCCATAGTGCTTGTTCATCGGCAGAGGTCTGGCTGCCTGAGTTGGCATAAGAGCCTATGGAATAAGAAAATGGAAATTGCACGTAAGCATTCAATTGTGCGTGGTCGATGGCCGAGTTTGTGAACTTTATTTTGGCGTAATTGGCGCCTATCGAAAAGTCTTTAAAGTCGTAGCCCAAGCCTACGTAATTTTTGATGAAGCCACCGGAGCCAGAAAGCGCTTTGCTTTGCTCTACACTCTTTCCGCCACCACCGCCACCTGCGGAAAGGCCAGCATTTACAAACAGGTCGCCAAGCACTTTGCGTTGCGCGTGAGCGGTGACATCGATTGCCATGAAGCCGCCGTATTCACCCTTTACTAAAGGCGCACAACCACCGACGCCTAAGGAGAACCAGTCAGTTACTTTGTTCATGAAGTGGAAGCCCATCAAGTCAATCGACTGGCTGTCTGGTACGGGAATGGATTCATAGTCGAGCATGATCATGCCCTCAGCTTTGCTAAGTCCGGCTTGCTCGGGGGCAATTTCCAGCGCATGGGAATCGGTCGTAGCTAGTGCTATGGATAGAGCAACGAGCAAGTTAACAGCAGGTTTCGTTATTGATGCCATTTTCGTTAGAACCCTATTTTTCTTGGTAATTTTTGTAATGGATAGTATTCTTTAGCATGCGTAACTAATTTTCACGGCTCACAGCCCGTTCTATGGTGGACTGACTGACAGGATAATCTGAATTATTCATTATAAACAAAAAAAGGGTACACAGAATATCGTAAATGCCTATATTATTGGTGCTTAAGTCAACAAATAAGACGCGATATTTATGCAACCCCTTTCACGGAATATAGTCACATCAGAGAGTATGCAACAAACATTATTTTTATCGAAATTCGGCAGTGACAACTGCTGCAACCTTTTCTGCAAGAAAGTCGGCGAAAGCTTCAGAATCATTGATACAAGGCAAAAATCTGATTGATGTTACAGAGCTTGCAGCGGCCTCTTTCCGCGAATACAAAATCGTCTCCGTTCCATCAGAAAAATAACCACAACTGAAAATATCGACATCTCTGGCTCCCTTGGATGAGAGGGCTTTTAAGGATTCTCCAAGAGATGGCTTTGTCCAGGTTCCTCCCACGTCATGGTTAAGGTATGCTATTTCGATACTGTCGTAACCGTTGCGAGGATCAACAAGGAGAGCATTGCGAAGAGCATTGCCCATCTCTTGCATCTCTTTCAGGCCAGTATGAAACATCGGGGCATCTCCTTTCGTATCCTTAACGAGAGTGCCATGAAACGCCAGAACCAAAACCGATCTGTTGAGAGTTTTCCCGTGAGAGAACACGTGGTCGAGGTAGACTTTTCGGAGCCCGGCATCTTTCCAGAAACCGTGTACCACAACAGGTCGTCGCTGATTGTTGATCGGCGAACATCGGGCGGAGAGTCGTTGCAGGTTTCCGGAAGTCAACTGATTATCGATGGGCGACAAGGAGACTAACAACTGGAGGTCTTGACCGCTCGTTTGTTCGACGATATCCTGAACGAAGGGAGGGGTGGCATGGAAAGCCGAATACACTTCAAAGTTGATCTGGTGAGGCATCACAACGCTGTTGAGTTTCTCCTGGAGTTGCGAAGCCTGTTGCCGGGTAATCCTGTTCTGTGGTGAACGGTATTGTTGTGCACGAAACGTCACATTGTTTTTTATACCTCCAGCTAGAGAGGCCACAAACTGCAATGGACGGGGCAGTTTCATCACCTCTCCAGCATGTGCGAGGGTGTGGCGGATCATGGAGAAATTTTCAAAAAAACTCTCTGTTTCAGCTTCTCCATGGGCAACCAGTATAACAGCAATCCTTTTCATAGGTGGCTTTTTTGCCAAGGGTTCCTGTTGCTTCCAAGCAATGCTACCGGCAGTAACAGAATAAAAAACAGGATGTCGCGGAGAATCGGGCCGATACCGATCTCCTCTTTAAGACCGTACCATTGGGCAAGAAACTCGAAGCAGCCGCAGTCATGCTCAAGTCCCCTTATGAGATTGTTGGTCATGGCGGCGATGAAGATCGCCATCATGCAGAGCATTACCGAGGCACTGATCCGCGAAAAGAGGTCGAGGAGAAGCATGATGCCGCACAGCAGTTCACAAAGGGAGACGAGGATCGCAACGGCAGGGATGAGCAGTGAGGGCAGAATCTGGTATTCCGCGACGACAAGGCCAAAAAACTTCAGATCCAGGAGTTTTTCGCCTCCCGAAATGATGAATACCGCTCCGAGCAACAGCCTTAGGACGGTGATCAATCTGGATGGAAATGCAATCGTGGCCATAGGAGTTTTTGCGTTCAATAAGCTCACTCTTCTATCGGAAAGCCTGCATGAGACCATTCGACAAGGCCGCCTGAAAAAACCTTGATATTTCTGTAGCCGTTTTTTTTCAGTTTTTCAGCAACATGCCGGGCTTTTGGGCAACTGGGCCCGACGCAATAGATCACAAGAAGGGTTCCGGTGGTTATTTTTTGCCTGAAATCAGGAAACTGCTCATCAAAGCGGCTGTCAGAAAGAGAACAGGCTCCTTTAATATGCGATTTGTCATAGGTATACTCAGGACGTGCATCAACAAAACATGCCGAACGAGTGTCAAAAAGAGCTTTGGCGGCAGAGAGATTAACTTCGTCAGTTTTTGCTTTCGCAAGAGTTACCGATGCCGCCGCATAAAGTTCTGCAACGGCAGGCGAAATGCTTGAAAGCAAAAGAAGCGAAGCAACCAGCGTTCGCCGTAATGATTTTCTTGACATGATTACCGTCACTCCCACTCAATGGTTGCAGGCGGTTTCGACGAAATATCATAAGCTACCCGGTTAATCCCGCGCACCTCATTGATGATGCGGTTTGAAACACGGGCCAGAAATTCATGTGGTAACGGTGCCCAGTCGGCGGTCATGCCGTCGGTAGATTCAACTGCCCGTAGCGCCAGAACATTCTCGTAGGTGCGCTTGTCGCCCATGACGCCTACCGACTGAACCGGCAGCAGCACGGCAAAGGCCTGCCAGACCTGGCTGTAGAGGCCGCTTGACTTCAGCTCTTCGATAAAAATTTCGTCGGCATCCCGGAGAATGTCGAGCCGCTCTTTGGTTATTGAACCGAGCACCCTGACGGCAAGTCCGGGGCCGGGGAAGGGGTGACGCATCAAGATATCCTCAGCGATGCCAAGCTCACGGCCCACGGCACGCACCTCATCCTTGAAAAGCTCGCGAAGTGGTTCAATCAGCTTGAGCTTCATCCGTTTTGGCAATCCGCCCACGTTATGGTGCGACTTGATGGTTTCCGAAGGGCCTTTGACGCTGACGCTCTCAATCACATCGGGGTAAAGGGTGCCCTGCACCAGAAATTTTTCACCCTTCATCTGCTCTTCAAAGATCTGGATAAAGGTGCGCCCAATGATTTTGCGCTTCTTTTCAGGAGATGCGACCCCTTTCAGCCGTTTCAGGAAGAGTTCAGAGGCATCAACCAGTGAAACTCTGAGACCGAGCGTTGAGAGAAAGCTCATCACTTTTGTGGCCTCATTCTTTCTCAAGAGACCGTTATCAACAAAGACGCAGTGAAGTTGCTTGCCAATTGCCTTGCCCACCATGACGGCGGCAACGGTAGAGTCAACACCGCCGCTGATGCCGCATATCACCTTCTCTTCGCTGGCCTTGCGGGCAATTTCCGCAATCTGGTGGTCGATAAAGCTTTTCGATGACCAGTCGGGCTTGATTCCCGCAATATCGATCAAAAAGTTTGAGAGAAGCTGTTTGCCGTAGAGGGTGTGCTGCACCTCGGGGTGAAATTGCAGTGCGTAGATTTTCAGGGCACCTTTTTGGCCGAAGCTTTCAAAGGCACACATTTCAGAGTTGTCGCTGCTCGCCGTTACCCTGAACCCTTCCGGAAGGCGTACCACCTTGTCGCCATGGCTCATCCAGACATCAGAATCAGGAATGTTACGGAAGAGGGGGCTCTCATGCTCTTCGTCTCGGTTGACCAGAATTTTTGCGCGTCCGAACTCATGCTTTGCTGAACTCGCAACCTCTCCCCCGAAATGTTTTGCGATGGCCTGCAGACCGTAGCAGATGCCGAGGATGGGAATGCCAAGGGCAAAGATCCGCTCATCCGGAAGAATGGCCGCTTCGTCATAGACGCTTGTCGGGCCCCCTGAAAGGATGATGGCCCTGGGGTTGTGCTCCCTGATGCTCTCTGGCGAGGCATTGTAGGGGAGAATTTCAGAATAGATACCCAGTTCGCGAACACGACGGGCAATTAACTGAGTGTATTGTGATCCAAAATCAAGAACGAGTACCGATTGCATAAAAAAACGGTTGTACAGTTAAATGAGTGCGAAATCAGAAGAGGGTCTCTTCTTTTGGTTTTTGTTCTGGTAAGGAATTTTGCGTGTCAGGAGAGCCATTGCTGATTCCTGTAGTCGTACTGTCTGCTTCTGTTGGAGAGGCTGCTCCACTGTTTGATTGTACAGGATGGGCCTGATAGTACTGAAATCCTTTGGGTGTAAAATATTCGATATAGGCATTACTGTTGAGCATATCAGTAGGCGTATTGGTCTGCGCTGAAATCGGTACGGCAATAATGGTTTCTGGAATAGGGAAATTCTTGTTCTGGAGTTTCAGCGTCGGATCACTGTAACAGCGTTTCATAAAGCCAGCCCAAATGGGAAGGGAAGCCCGTGCACCCTGGCCATACTCCATTGAAGTAAACTTGATGCGCTCATCATCAAACCCTGTCCATACAACAGCGACAAGCTGCGGTGTGAAGCCTGCAAACCAGGCATCCCTCATACTCTGTGTTGTGCCGGTTTTGCCTGCGGATTCCATATTGAAGGCATAACGGGAGTGGACTGAAGAACCGGTACCCTTGTTGATCACATCCTTGAGCATTGACACCATCACAAAGTTTGTGTTAGGGTCAATGGCAAAACGACGGTTTGGAGTGTATGACGATATGATACGGCTATGCTTGTCTTCGACTTTTAAAATTGAGACTGGCTCCTGCCAGATACCGTTGTTGGCAAAGGTCGAGAATGCTCCAGCAAGTTCAAGCGGGCTAACAACTGATGTTCCGAGGACAAGAGAGAGGTTCGAGTCGAGGGGCGAAGAGATGCCCATTCTTCTTGCATAACTGATGATTTCCGGTGTTGAAAGTTGTTCGTAGGCAAGCCGCACGGTTACCTGGTTAAGCGACTGGGTAAGGGCTGAGCGCAGTGTTGTCATCCCGCCTGACGAACCGTCAGAGTTTCTCGGCGACCAGACGGTATTGCCGATATTGAAGGTTAGTGGCTGATCAAGCACCTGAAAGTTTGCAGGTAATCCCTTGTCGATGGCGGCGGTATACACAAAAGGCTTAAAGGTTGAGCCTGGCTGCCGCTTTGCCTGCCAGACATGATCAAACTGGTACTTGTATTCATCCGGCGAAAATTTGTTGCCTCCAACCCATGCCTTGACATGGCCGTTGGCCGGGTCGATGGCCACCAGAGCCACCTGTATACGGGTTTTGTCTTTCAGAAGTTCACTCACCCATACTTTGTCGGCCTTGATTTGTGCCAGCGCCTTCTGGTCGGTGAGCCCACCCTCTTTCAGTCCCTTGAACCGTTCGGTTTCCATGATCATCTGATTCTTGAGCGACTCAGGCCATACCCATGAGCGGTCAAATGCCGTCTGCAGTTCGGCCAGATGGGCGGCAGCAGCCTGCTGGGCATAGTTTTGCATCCGACTGTCGAGTGTTGTCTGGATGGTCAGACCATCCCGAAAGAGATTGATGTTTTTTGCAGTCGAAGAAGGTTTGAACGTCTGGCGAATATACTCGGTAAAGTAGGGGGCCACTCCCTGATGGTTTACCGGAGTGTATTTCAGGCGCAGAGGGGTTCGTTTTGCCTTTTCGGCTTGTGCGGAAGTAATGAAGTTCACCTTCTCCATCTGGGAGATAATCAGGTTTCTTCGTCCAAGGGCACTTTCGGGAAACTTTGACGGGTCGTAGGCAGTAGGACTCTTCAGGGTCGCAATAAGCGTTGCACTTTCCGGCAGTGTAAGCAGATAAGCCGATTTGCCAAAATAGGTCTGGGCCGCAGCTTCAAGGCCGTACGCTCCAGAACCAAAGTAGACGGTGTTGAGATAAAGTGCAAGAATCTCGTCTTTGGTGTAGGTTTTTTCCAGTTCTATAGCGGTAATAAGCTCCTTGACCTTTCGGCTGACCGTTCGCTCCTGGGTCAGGTAGAGGTTTTTGGCAAGTTGCTGGGTAATGGTACTCGCTCCCTGCCAGCGAGAGCGTCCCTTGAGAATATTTTCACCCATAGCGAGCACAAACCGCCTTACATCAACGCCCCAGTGAGTGTAAAAATTGACATCTTCAGTTGCAATAAGGGCATAGCGGGTCGACATCGGAATGGATTTCAGCGGAATGAAGGTACGGTTCTTCACAAAAAACTTGTGCAGCAGTACGCCGTCTTCCGAATAAACCAGGGAGGCGAGGTCCGGGTTGGGATTTTCAAGCTCCTCAAGGCTCGGAAGGCCAAGAAAAGAGCCCTTTGCGCAGGCTTCGGGAGCTGAAACAGTTATGGTAATAAACGCCGCAAACAGGAAAAAAAAGGCTTTGATCAATATTTTATTCACAGTAGCAAGTAATATTAAGGTTTACACAGTTGGCCACGAAATTGCTCGTCTCTTTGGGCCGCCATGCAGTTTATTGTGAACTCTTTTTATGAAATTGTTCCGCAAATTCAAAATGTTTTTTAAGCTCAGCGGCAAACAGGGCGCTCTCTTCAAGCATCGGAAGATGGCCGAGATCCATGAACTTTGCCAACCGGGTCGGTGCCGAAGATTTGGCAAGCCGTGTTTCATAGAGCGTGATGGTGCCTTCGGGAGGAATAGTCTGATCAGCCATCCCGACACTGCACAGCAGCGGTGAAGCGATCAGAAGTACATGACGGGTATAGCGCCGCAGCACCTCTCGATCAATCGAAAACTTGCCAACAGCATTGGTTGCCTCTTTGTCGGACTGCGTAAAGTCTTCGATAAGGATATCGTGGTACTCTTTGCTGATCTCTTTTGTGGCCGCCCGTTTGATGAAGAGGTTTTTCATCGGTTCAAGCTGGAAAATGGAGCGGAAATTCATTGAAAAGTCGATCAGCCCGCCAAGAAAAAAGAGGCCAAGCGAGGTGAATGGGGTCTCTTCAAAAATGCCGCAGGCAATGATGGTGGCCGACACCAGCGCCTTGGGGTAGCGAATGCAGAGTTCAGTTGCCACCATCCCGCCCATCGAGTGGCCGACAATGTGCAGCTTTCTTGAGGTGTGGAGTCCAAGATGCTCAATGAGCTCTGCGGCCTCATCGGTAAACCCCTGAATGGTGAATGTCGGTTCATACCCCTTGATGATTGTTTTCCCCGTACCGCTCTGGTCGTAGGTAATGCAGCGATACTCCTTCGAGAGGATGGTGACCACTGGCTTCCAGTATCGGGAGGAGACGGCCCATCCGTTCACAAAGAGCACGACAGCCTTTTCCCTGGCTGAAGGATCGCTCTCTGCACTGTCTTCGTAGTAGAGCTGGCAACGCTTGGATGATAAATAACTCATAGGAGCCATAGTATTGTTTTCTTCTCAAAAAAGCCGAAAGTTAATATAACAATAACCCGAAATATCTTCTCTTCACTCATACCACTCTCCCATCTGTGCAACCGCGCTTTTGTGACTCTCGGACTCAATGAGTACATTACCGTGGCCAAAAACAGAGATTTTTCATCAATAAAAGCGTGACGCCATGGACCATTCCCTTACAGCTCTCTTCTCATCCCTCATCGACTTTATCCTCCATATTGACACCCATCTGCAGGTGCTTGCAACTGAGTATGGTTTCTGGCTCTACGCCATTCTTTTTATCATTGTTTTCTGCGAAACGGGGCTTGTTGTCACACCCTTTCTGCCAGGCGACTCCCTGCTTTTTGCTGCCGGGTCACTGGCCGCAATGCAAGGTTCATCGCTCAACCCCCACCTGCTCTTTGTGCTCTTTTTTGTAGCGGCGGTGCTTGGCGATACCCTTAACTACCAGATTGGCCACAAAATTGGCCCCAAAGTGTTCAATTACGAAAAGTCACGCTTTTTCAATCCGGAACATCTCATCAAGACCAACCATTTTTTTCTAAAATATGGGGGCAAGACCATCATCATCGCCCGTTTTATCCCCATCATCAGAACTTTTGCCCCTTTTGTTGCCGGTATTGGCATCATGCACTACCGTCGCTTTCTCCTCTTCAATATTGCAGGCGCGGCGCTTTGGGTAGGATTGTTCAACTACAGTGGCTACTTTTTTGGCCAGCTTCCCGTCGTTCAGCAAAATTTCAAGCTGCTGATTATGGCCATTATTGTGCTCTCCCTGATGCCTCCGGTTATTGAGTATCTCAAGCACCGCTTTGGCCGTAAACAGGATACTCCAAATTGTTAACGGAATGTTGATAACCTGTTGATGGATTGTTTGTGTGGCTCTGTCGTCTGCGCGGCAGAGGAACTCGCTGTAGACGTTAAGTGATTTTTTAAAATAAGGTTACTTGCTTCTTTTTGGGCATGCATGTACTCTCCGGGCCGATTACAGGAGTTGGCGAATTGTCGTTGAATTGTGCGTGGATTGTTGATAAGTGATAATCGCAGAATGGGATGGATTAGGAAAACTTCTCACGGAAAGAGGAAAAGAGCACAAAATCCTGAAATAAAATTATTTTAATCCCCAGAATTTTTTATAATTACAGCCTCATTAAGATCACATCGGCGTATAGCGCAGCCTGGTAGCGCACTTCCTTGGGGTGGAAGGGGTCGTGGGTTCAAATCCCGCTACGCCGACTCTCTTACCCGCATTCTCTTACCGTCAGTCATTCACCATCCGAACCCGCACAAGGGTAAGCGATATTGCGGCTCTTTTCGCTAAAGGGTATGCTTCAATTGCCTGAATGATCCTTCCAAAACTCCGCCTGAAATGCTGAAAACTCAGGTGCATCTGCTTTTGAAAGAAGAGTAGTCAGCTCATTTTTTCCTGAAGAACTTCATAGGGTCTCCTGCGGTTACCTCTATCTGCAAAGGTAAACCAAAGAGTGTGCCATGAAGCTGCAGGATCTGAATATTGTTGTTATTGGAGCCGGAATCGGCGGACTTGCTGCAGGCGCACTCCTTGCGCGTAAGGGCGCCATGGTTACCGTGCTCGAAGCGCAGGACTGTGCAGGTGGCTGTGCAGCAACCTTCTCCCGAAACGGCTACCGTTTTGATGCCGGTGCGACGATTGGCTGCGGGTTTCATACAGGCGCTCCGATGGAGACTCTTGGAAAAGAGCTCGGCATTGCCTGGCCGGTTGTGCCGGAAGCGGTTGCCTGGGAACGCTATACCGGACGCGATCAGGGTTGTGTCGGGGGCTATCCTCAAACCTCGCTCTTCAAGGTGCGCGGGCCTCTAACCCGGTTCAACAACATGTTTCTTGTCGGCGACTCCATTTTTCCCGGCCAGTCCCTTCCCGGAGTGGTGACCGGCGCCCGGCGTACTGTCGAGCTTCTCCTGCAGCGAAATGCAAAAGTCGGGTCGCAGCAACCGTAAAGTCTACGGCCCAACCCGTCCTCTACCTCGACTTCGAACTCTCCGACAAACAAT
>CAILXB010000039.1 GCA_903838025.1 uncultured Chlorobiaceae bacterium | reverse complement strand
GAACGAACACAAGTCATGGACTGACGCTTATGCAAAGATTGCCGCGAAAGCTGGCTCCTGCCAGGATGAGTTCGACATAGCCATAGAGCTTGACGACGAATCGTTCGGCGAAGAGCTTAGCGCCACCATTGCTTCAATCGAGCAGGATATCTCGGCTGTTGAGTTCAAAAATATGCTCTCGGGCAAAGATGATCCCGGCAACGCCCTTATCACCATCCATGCTGGAGCGGGCGGTACTGAGGCACAGGACTGGGCGGAGATGCTCTACCGCATGTACATGCGCTGGGCCGAGCGCAAAGGGTTCAAGATTTATACCGACGACTATCAGGAGGGCGACGGTGCAGGAATTAAAACCGCAACACTTGAAATTGAGGGGCCCTATGCCTACGGCTATCTGAAAGCGGAAAACGGTGTGCATCGGCTGGTGCGAGTTTCGCCTTACGACTCTAACGCCCGGCGGCACACCTCATTTGCCAGTGTCTATACCTATCCGGAAGCTCCTCCCGATGTTGAAATAGAGGTGCGCAAGGAGGATCTCGAACTTTCAACCTTCCGCAGCGGCGGCAAGGGGGGGCAGAACGTCAACAAGGTGGAGACCGCCGTACGCATCAAGCATCTCCCGAGCGGCATTGTCGTCGGCTGCCAGGAGGAGCGCTCACAGTTCCAGAACCGGGAGCGTGCCATGAAAATGCTGATGGCCCAACTCTACCAGCGGCAACGTGACGAAGAGGATGCCAAAAAGCGGGAGATTGAGGGGAAAAAGAAAAAAATCGAATGGGGAAGCCAGATCCGCAGTTATGTGCTCGACGACCGGCGCATCAAAGATCACCGCACCAACTACGAGCGGTTCGATGTAGAGACGGTGCTCGATGGAGACCTCGACGAGTTCATGGAAAAATATCTCTCCGAATTCGGCGACTGATGCCCCACTCCGAAAGCAGCCATCCCCTCCGGTTCGGTATTATTACCGACATCCACTTCTCAACAGAGAGCGAAACTGCGGCAGCCGAAACCACTGCCGCAGAGATCGGCACCTGCATTGAGTGCTGGAAAGCTCACGATGTCGATTTCCTCATGCAACTCGGCGACCTGATCAACGGGAGCGAGACCCACAAGCGCGAGGAGTTCCGGCAGGTCAGCTCAATCCTCAAGGCATTTCGAGGCACTATCCGCCACGTCATCGGCAACCACTGCCTCGCCCTGCCGCGCCGGGAGCTGATGGAGGCTCTTGGTTTGCAAAGCGCCTGTTATACCTTCACCATGCAGGGGTTCCGCTTTATGGTGCTTGACGGCATGGAAGTCTCAGTGCTCAGCACGCCTGAAACAGAGGAAGATCGCCAACTCCTTGCCCACTTTTATGCACACCCCGAACTGCACGACTACTGCGGTGCAGTGGGCTCCCGGCAAAAGGCTTGGCTGCAAAAAGGGCTTGAGGAGGCGGAACATTTCGGTGAAAAGGTAATCATCATTTGCCACCTCCCACTCCTGGCGGAAACCACCGACCAGCGTCACGGTCTTCTCTGGAACCACCGCGATATTGCCAAACTGCTTGCCTCCTCCCCCGCAGTCAAGGTCTGCCTCAGCGGCCACTACCACTACGGCGGCTACGCACAGCTCAACGGCCTCCACTTCGTGGTGCTGCCAGCCTTCGTGAACCGCAGCAAACACCCTCGCTTCACCTGCGGCACGGTGGAACTGCAAGGTGAGCGAATGATGATACGAAATCAGCTTGATGAAACACTCTACGATCTTCCCCTCCGCCATTGAACGGGCGCTGCAACAACCTCCTGCTATAAACTTTTTGACTGGGACCTTATCATCAAGAACCTCCTCTATACTCAACCCGCCAATAGCCAACGCATCGGCCTCATTGGCAAAGGGAGATATCCTCTTTTTTTCCTTGTTCATACAGTATCCTCCTGCTTTATGGATATCAATAATGGCGAGTATGCTCCATAGGGTCAGGCAACATCAAATGAACTCTCAATGAGGCAATAATGCGGGGAACGGGAACGAATATGTTCTCGCGTAATCAGTATGTAAACGAATTGTGATTCCGCTTTTAAAAAAAAATTTTCGCATCTTCTTCAACACCCGGCACGCTGGTTCTGTGTCACGTTATCATTTGCTCAACAATTTTTTTTCGAGCCTCAAGCTCACCCAGCCTCTTTTTCAAGGCGGATATCTCTTTTTTTATAACGCGCAATTCCGTCTTGTTTTTTTCCTGCGACAGGTAATCCGCACCAAGTTCCTCTATGATGAACCGCTCCAACTGACTTCTCACTAACTTAAAATAGGGATTACCCCACATCGATCCCTCACGATACTCCAATTTTTTGGTACAAATTCCTTTCATAATAAATTTTTGGTCAACGCCATACTCTTTCAGTGCAGTGACGTCACTGAGCGTTGCGCCCTTCCGAGTCCATTCTCCATATTCTGCCATATCTCAGTTTACTGTAAAGTTAACCCTCCGTACAAAGCTGGCGCAAACCATCCCGAAACTTGCAAAAACTGGGCGAAACGTTCCGATCAGGCTCCATCAATGGCGCAATTTTTTTTGCCCATTCATGCTTTACTTGGCCCGGTAAAGGCCACCCAGCTTTTTTTATGGCCGATGAACCGCCCGGATACACCGCATCAGCAAGCAACTCCCACGTATCACAGACGCTATCCTGAACATACGATCTCATCACATCCTGCCTGACTCGCGGATAAGCGGCTAACAATGCTTCTCTGTCACCAAAATACCAAGCCTCAACTTCCTCAATGGCAAGGCGGAACATGGTATCAGGCACCACCGTTTTGTCGTCAAGAACAGCTTTCAACTCAGCCAGGAATGCTACGCAATCCCGTTTATCCGTATCAAGCACAACCACAACAGCATCAATTCCAGGTGTTTTGCCATACCCGCGCAAGAGCTTGGGCAACTGATCAAGCAAAATACGTTTGGCCGGATCAACCTTTTTCCCAATGCCCTGCGGAATTTTGCCAATACCTTTATAGGCATGTACTCGCCATGTATTTGAATCACCTTGCACTCCCAACAATTGTGGCAACAACACCTCAAGAAGCGTCGCGCCAGAACTATCCTCAACCAATATTTCAATGTGCATTGTTACCTCGCCTCAAAATAGTCGCTGTACCAGAGGCCACCGAGAGGCAACCCTTCGTCGACGAGGTTTTTTACGACTTCCAGCTCAGAAACCCGTCGTATGACCGAATAGCCATCTGCACCTTTTTCAAGCAACCACACCTCCTCAGGCGCCAGTGCATCCACAAAATAGGGCTGATGCGTAGTCACAAAAATCTGGGGAGAGTTCTTCTTGCCGGTAGCATGCAAACGAAACTCCTGAGCCAATGCCTCCAGCAATTTATGATAAAGACCATTCTCAGGCTCTTCAATGCAGATAAACGGCGGTGGATCCGGATCTTCCAGCAACAGGAGATAAGCAAATACTTTCAGAGTACCATCTGACATCTGCTGGGCAAAAAACGGGTCACCAAAAGCGCCGTCGTTGAAACGCAACAGCACCCGCTTGTCTGCGGTCTCCAGCGTATCAATCGTGTCAATCCCGGGAATCTTGGCTGCAATCCGCTGAAGAATGTTCTTGAAACGCGCCTTGTGCTCACGCTCCATGAACTGCACAACATTACCGATATTGTCACCATGAATATTCAAATGCCTCTGAGGCCCGGCACTTGGCAAACTGCGCGCCGCATCGGGATAGAAATAAGACAAGTACCAGCCTTTCAGAAAATCCCGAAACCGCTTGATCCGGGGATGCT
>CAILXB010000038.1 GCA_903838025.1 uncultured Chlorobiaceae bacterium | reverse complement strand
CCATCACCGGTAAAGTACATGCCAGCGAAGTCTGACCAGTAGGTTTTTTCGTAGCGTTCGTTATCGCCATAGATGGTACGGAGCATTGACGGCCATGGTTTTTTGATAACAAGGTATCCGCCTTCATTGGCTACGCACGGTGTGCCATCCTTGTGGACCACATCGACTGCGATGCCAGGGAGCGGACGGGTAGCTGTGCCGGGTTTGGTCGGGGTCGCACCTGGAAGAGGGGAGACCATGATGCCGCCGGTCTCTGTCTGCCACCAAGTGTCGACAATAGGACATTTTTCCTGTCCGACTACCTTGTGATACCACATCCATACATCAGGGTTGATTGGCTCGCCTACGCTTCCGAGAAGGCGAAGTGAACTGAGGTTGTGTTTGGTGACCCACTCATTGCCTGCGCGGATAAAGGCGCGGATTGCAGTAGGTGCGGTATAGAATATGGTGACTTTATGACGGTTGATGATATCCCAGAAGCGATCCCACTGTGGATAGTTTGGAGCGCCTTCGTACATGAGCATGGTTGCGCCGCAGAGCAGAGGACCGTAAGCCATGTAGGTGTGTCCGGTAATCCACCCGACATCGGCTGTACAGAAGTAGATATCCTCGTCCTTGATATCAAAAACGTATTTGAAGGTACTTGCAGCATGGATCATGTAGCCAGCGGTGGTGTGCAGGATACCTTTTGGCTTGCCGGTTGATCCGCTGGTGTAGAGCACAAAGAGCGGATGTTCTGCATCGAGTTCTGCCGGTTCGCATTCATCAGCAGCAAGGCCCATAAGATCGTGCCACCAATGGTCCATCCCGTTATGCATGTGTACCTCTTCGTTGGTGACCTTCAGGGTGATGACACTGCGAATTGACGGGGTATTAACAATTGCCTCATCAACAATATTTTTCAGGTTGATGGAACCACCACGGCGTCTTGTGCCATCTGCGCAGATAACCATCTTGGCACGTGAGTCATTGACTCGCTCGGTAATGGCGTGTGCAGAGAAACCCGCAAAAATAACATTATGGACTGCTCCAACACGTGCACAGGCGAGAACGGCAATAATCAGCTCAGGAACCATGCCCATATAGATCGCAACTCTGTCGCCAGGCTTGATGCCAGCGATTTTCAGCACGTTGGCAAACTTGCTCACCTGGCGGTGCAGTTCACCGTAGGTCAGAACCCGCTCGTCTCCCTCTTCGCCTTCCCAGATAATGGCAGCCTTGTTTTTTCTCCAACTGTTGACATGGACGTCAAGGGCATTATAGCAAATATTGGTTTTTCCACCTTTAAACCATTTCGCGTAGGGAGAATTCCACTCCAGGACGCTTTCCCATTTTTTGAACCAGTGGAACTTTTCAGCAATTCCTCCCCAGTAAGCATCAGGATCTGCTTCGGCAGCAGCATAGAGTTTCTCATATTCTGCCATGGAGGAGACATGGGCATTGAGAGCAAAATCGGCCGGAGGCGGAAATTTCCGCTTTTCAGACATAACAGAGCTGATTGATACTTCTGTAGTGGGGGGCACGGTGTTCTGTGCGTTGGTTGTTGTTTCGTCTGTAGCCATTGATACCCATGTTTTATGTGTTAAAAAAAAGGATACTTCGCCCTGTTACAGGGTTTGAGGGAACGTGAAAAATAACTTGTTGCAACGGAGATAAAAAGCCGGAGAGTCAGTTTTATGCGCCCTGTCTGGATTTTACATAAAATAATTCTCTCCGGCAATAATTGTGCTCTATAATCTCATTCTTTACCTTTGTTTCATAACAAGGTTGACCAGTTTGTCGAGTACAACAATTTCTCGGAGAATGGTCTGGCCTTCGATAAATTTGAGTACCGATTCAACCCGTTTTGCCTCCTCAAGAAGAAACTCTTTTGGGCTTTTGGCCGGTGCCGAGAATGTGCCTCTCAGTTTTCCGTTGATCTGCACGGCAATGATCAACTCTCTCTCTTCGACAAGTTTCTGCTCAAAGGTGGGAAAAGGTGCCCGACTGATGGAGTCGGTGTGGCCAATGCTTTCCCAGAGCTCTTCGGTGATGTGCGGCGCGTAGGGTGCAAGCAGCGTGAGCAGTGTTTCAACGGCCGTGCGGTTGGTGCAGCCCGCCTTGTGTAACTCGTTGACAAAGACCATCATTTCGGAAATGGCGGTATTGAATTTGAGCTGCTCAGTGTCTTCTCCAACCTTTTTAATGGCTTTGTGCATCCGTCTCAGTAGCTCGTCCGGCATGGCGTCAACTGAAAGCTGCTTTGCTGGTCCCTCAGCTTCCGGGTAGACCAGTCGCCATACTTTCGACAGAAAACGGCTTATGCCTTCAATACCGTTGGTATTCCATGGCTTGACCTGCTCAAGAGGGCCCAGAAACATCTCGTAGAGACGCACGGCATCAGCTCCGTAGCGCTGCAATACGTGGTCTGCCGGAATGACGTTGCCGCGTGATTTCGACATTTTTTCATTGTCTTCACCCAGAATCATCCCCTGGTTAAAGAGCTTTTTGAAGGGCTCCCTGGTGCTCACGACGCCGATGTCGAAAAGAACCTTGTGCCAGAAGCGTGCGTAGAGCAGGTGAAGGACGGCATGTTCAGCGCCGCCGATATAGAGATCGACATTCATCCAGTAGCGCTCTTTTTCCTGGTCGATCAATTGGTTGCTGTTTTCAGGGTCGATGAAGCGGAGGTAGTACCAGCAACTTCCCGCCCACTGGGGCATGGTGTTGGTTTCGCGCCGGAATGCTCCGTGCTCATCGTTTCCATAGAGCCAGTCCGGAATGTTGGCAAGGGGAGACTCTCCGGTTGATGAGGGGTGGTAGGCCTCTACGTCAGGCAGAGTGAGCGGCAGGTTAGTCTCTGTGCGAAGGGTGCCGTCGTCATAATGCTTGATCGGGATGGGTTCTCCCCAGTATCGCTGGCGGCTGAAAATCCAGTCGCGGAGCTTGTAGTTTACTTTTCTCTGGCCAACTTTTTTGGTTTCAAGCCATGATGCCATCCGCTCAAATGCTTCGGTGAACGGGAGCCCGTTGAGTGATAGTTCATCGTTGGAAGAGTTGACCGGGACGCTCTCCTTGCCATCAAAAACCTTTTCCTGGACATCGTGCGGGCTTTTGATGACCTCAATGATGGGGAGGTTATATTGCTTGGCAAACTCCCAGTCGCGGTTGTCATGTGCCGGGACCGACATGATGGCGCCTGTGCCATAACTGATCAACACAAAGTCGGAGATCCAGACAGGAAGGGGCTCGCCGTTTGCAGGGTTGATGGCATAAGAACCGGTAAAAACGCCGCTCTTTTCTTTTTGCAGGCCCGTCCGCTCAAGCTCTGTTTTCAGCCTTGCCTTATT
>CAILXB010000037.1 GCA_903838025.1 uncultured Chlorobiaceae bacterium | reverse complement strand
TATCGTTGGCAAAGTACCTGATGGTGATTTCAAATGACGAACTGCTGAAATTCGGTTTGGCAACCGTAGTGCCAATCTTTCTGCGAGGTAATCTGTCAATAATCGGTGCTGGTACGATTTTCTGCCCCGTAGTGTCGATTCAGGGTGAGGACTGTTTTGTCAACCTGCTTATGCCAGGTACCGTCATGTCTGATGAGTTGCGCTCACTGGTAACGACGCTGCCCCATCTGCATGAGACGATCATTAAGGCGATAGATTATCTTGTGTCCGGATACTGACCGACTCGCACAACTTCCGCATAAATCTGCCCGAAACGTAGGAGATATCGTAAAATTTGCTTGCGTATAAGGCAAAAAAAAGACGGAGGGGCAAAAGATTTTTTGCCCCTACATGAACCGATAACGGTGCGATGTAGTTTTCGTAGGGACGACGTGGCTTAAAGACGTTCTTTTGCAAGGCGGTAGACCTGATTGTTTTCACGCTTGCCGACAGCAATCACTTCAATAATCAATGCGGTGTCTTTGACCTGGTAAACCAAGCGGTACCCGACATCACGCAGTTTTATCTTGTAGCAATCCGGTAGAGCTGAAAGTCGGGCAGATTCGACACGGGGGACGAGCAGGCGTTCGGCAAGACGTTTTTTAAACAGTTCTCTGATGCCGTTAGGCAGTTTGTGCCATTCTTTGATGGCTGATTCTTTGAACTCAAGTTCATAACTCATCAAGAGATACCCTGACGCTGCGTTCATGCTGGCGCTCTTTAACAAGCTGAACAAGATACTGATCATCAAGTTGCTCCATCATTGATTCATACGCAGCAGCAGGAACGAGATAAGCAGTGGGCCGGTTGTGGTTGAGAATAGCTATAGGCGCTCCATCTGCATGGTTAATGATTTCAGAAGGATTCTTTTTTAGGTCGCTGATGCTGACGGCTGAAGTTGCATAAATGGCTTGCATGGATTTATACCTCCGTAGTTAAATAGGTACTAAATATAGTCTATTATTTTGGTCATAGCAATAAAAAACCGTACATTTTTGAGCGCTGTGATATTGAAAATAAACACCTCCAAGCATCGAAGTGGCACCGGATAATAGATTTTTTGCCCCTACAAACGGTCGCCAACTTCATCAAATACCTGGCTGCGGTGCTTAATGGTATGGACAATAACCTCGCTGCCGTGAATTGAGTACACCACGCGCCAATCGCCTACCTGCAGTTTCCAGTAACCGGCCAGCGTTCCACGCAACGGCTTGCCATACACCGCCGGTTCGGTTGTTAAGCGGGTATCAAGAAAGGTTTATCTTCGAGTTTAAAGGTTTCATCCGCTTTTATCTTTCTTTATCCTTTAGGCCCGCAGTTGGGTCCTGTTAAAATGCCTTTGAAGTTAAAAACAAAACCTTTTATCCTAGAAAAAGCATTTGAAACACAGAGCAACAGAGCAACAGAGCAAAAACAAAGAAGAATTCAGGTTAAAACCAGAAAAAGCCACTCACCATTTTGGTTTTGCCTGTTGTTGATGTAACTGTCTGATTTCTCAGTT
>CAILXB010000036.1 GCA_903838025.1 uncultured Chlorobiaceae bacterium | reverse complement strand
TACAGCACTCTCTTCAGCAAGTTGAGGAGGGTAAAACCACGGTTCTCAAAAAATCAGATATCAAAAACTTCCTGGGACTTGAGTAATGGGCTATGCGCTTGTCTATACTGACGTTGCTCGAGAAGATATCGAGAAGCTTAAAAAGTCTGGCGACATGGTTGCGATCCGCAAACTTGCCAGAATGCTTGAAGAACTTATTGATCATCCTTTGACAGGTTCAGGTAAACCCCGAACAACTCAGATACGATTTTTCTGCTTGCTGGTCACGAAGGATTTCAAGGAAACACCGCCTTGTCGATACGATGCAATGCTGACTTGAGTGAGGCAGAGGAGGAACTGCTGTTTTGTTGACAAGCCAACAAGGTTAAAATATTACAATACTACAATCAAACGATTCAACAATATTCCAATCAATCAAGTTTACAAGCTAACAAAAAAACAATCCAACAAGTCACCGGACAAAGGGGATAGATGAATGTTGCAATTACGTCCGCACTGCGGACGCAATTGCACTGTTCTCGGTTCGGGCTGGTGATATCTTTTGAATACTCCAAAATGGTATGTGGGAGGAGGTAACGTTATTTTCATTTACTTTACATAACAAATGTTATTAACTGACAGTTAAACGTACCAAATCCTTTGACGATGCTTTTTATGAAGTTTTGAAAGGGGAGTACATAACTGATGTCTCCATGCCGCCTCAGAATGTGATGGATTGAGATCAAGGTCAAAAAGCGTAGCGTTGTCTATTTGTTCTTGATGCAGACTCAGCTTCCAAATCAGGATGTGATGGCGGCGATTCTGTCTATCCCCCTGCAAAAACAGCCACAGGGGATTTGCGTTCCGGGCGTGAAGCATCTTTTCTGATGCACTCTTTTTTATGCCTGATAGCACCAGGCTTCGTGCCATGTATATTTTTCAAGTCTCCGGCTGGTCGTTAGTCCAGCGTTCTTGGCCAGCATTTGCATGACTGTCGGAGTTTCGGGGAAATCGCAGTTTCTTATGTGTTCCTGAACCTGACCGCGCTCGTGAGTGGTCAGAGCCTCCCAACGTGTCGCCACCATTTCGTTGTAACTCTCAAGATATGCCGGTCGGGTCTGCTGCTCTTCAAGCATGACATCCACCAGGATGACGCAACCGTTTTCGCGAAGGGTACGTTGGCACTCGGTGAAAAAAGTCTGTTTGTCCTCTGTTGTCAGGTGGTGCAAGGCATAGCCGGAGTAGATAACGTCAAAATGTTTTTCGGGAGCCTCTTTCAGCACGGCGACCATGTCCCTGCAGAGCAGATGGACAGTGATTCCGAATGGCTCCAGGTTTTTTCGGGCAACATCGAGAGCGTACGGGGAAAGATCGCATCCGCAGTACTCTGCCACTTGACCGGGGTTGAGTATTTTGCCGATATGGGTAGCATCACCACATCCCAGGTCGAGAACATTGAGCGGTCCGGGGCGGCTACCGAGCAGCTTTTTGACAGCAGTCAGGGTTTCGCGGTGAAACATAAGGTTGTTGCTGATGACCTTCTGGTAGGTGGCCCAGGTTTTGCGGAAGATGTAGATTGGGTCTGTTTTCATGTCGAAGATGTGCTGCTGTTTTGATTCGGCGAAGTTGTTTCCTTAATAACGGTAATTACCGGTAAATGGCATGAGCAATTTTCAATAAATCGGATATTTGCCGTCAGGGAGTTGTGCGGAGAGATGGGGGTGTTGTGTTAAGAAAGTGTTCAAGCAATGTGACAGAAAGAGCTGTTAGGGCGTGTCTTTCAGTTGGAGTCAAGGTCTGTTTCGTTTGAACATTCCGTATATTGATTTTCTGGAAAATGGGGTTTTTATTTATTCTGTGAAAGCCTTTACGGATTATTTAAAAATCTTTTATGCGGAGAGGATAGTCTCTTTTTGGCAACGTTTCGCGACATTTATGCGTGGAGACCTTCTGGAGGATCTGGGGGAGCTTAAACGCAAATAATTGAAAATCAAAGATGTACGAAAACCTTTCAGATCTCCTCAGGCAAATCGCATTGGGTGAAGATTCAGTTCTTGAACTCAAGAGTGTGGAATTCAGTGGCAAGAAGGTCGTTGGCCCTCATAAGGACGGGATGGCTGACGAACTTGCTGCAATGGCAAACACGGCCACAGGGATTATTGTTCTTGGCGTTGATGACAAGTCGAGAGAGATTCAAGGGATTCCATTGGATAAACTTGATATTGTTGAAGGCTGGCTTCGTTCTATTTGTAATGATACTATTGAGCCGCCGCTCGACTGTGTGATCCGAAAACTGATTGTTCCAAATGCTGAGGGGGAGGAAAAAATAATTATTCGGATTGATGTGTCGAGAAGTCTTTTTGTCCACAAAAGCCCTAACGGTTATTTCCGTCGTACTGGCAGCTCCCGGCGAGAAATGAAGCCAGATGCTTTGGCTCGCTTGTTTCAGCAGCAAAGTCAGACAAGACTTATTCGATTTGATGAGCAGACAGTTCCGGGAACAACTCCGAACGACCTCAATCCGAAATTGTGGAATAGATTCCGGACGGTGATTTCTCCAAAAAGTGATCAAGAATTTCTGGAGAAGTTGAAACTCATCGCTCGGGATGAAGATAATGTGGTGCGTGCCACAGTCAGCGGGATTTTATTTGCCTGTGACGAATCACAATCATTCATGCCAAATGCTTTCATACAGGCGGTCTGTTACCGGGGGAGTGAAAGAAATGCGGCATATCAACTTGATGCAAAAGACATTGCTGGCCCTTTGGATTCGCAGATAGAGGATGCGTGTAAATTTGTAGAGCGCAACATGCGAGTCTATGCCATCAAGGCACCCAACCGTATTGAAACGCCACAGTTTTCGATGAATGTCGTTTTTGAAGCGGTTGTTAATGCCGTTGCCCACCGCGACTATTCGATTTATGGCTCAAAAATTCGTTTGCATCTTTTTGCTGATCGTTTGGAAATTTTTTCGCCGGGTACCATTCCGAATACCATGACCATCGACAGCCTCTCAGAGCGGCAATCTTCACGGAACGAGCTGATCAGTTCTCTGCTGGCACGGTGTGCCATGAACGTGAATGCCATTGGCAGTCAAAGGAACTTCATCATGGATAAGCGTGGGGAAGGGGTGCCAATCATTATTATCGAAAGCGAAAAATTGTCAGGAAGAAAGCCGGTATATAGTTTGCTTGATGATGCCGAACTGAAACTGACCATATTTGCTGCGCCCCCTCCACAGGGGACGGAGTGATAGAAAATATCCCAATCGAAAAGCGTTGATGGTGGAGTTGTGTTATGTGTGACTTGAAACGTTGAAAAGGGTTCTTCAATCCGGAAACCGGGGGGCGTATTGTTTTTTTAATTTACTTTACATAATAAATGTTGTCAAAAACAACTATTTGTTTGAATAACAGCTCCGTGTACTTGATTTTTATACAAACATACCAATAACTCAAGCAGCAGGGGAGATGAGGCAAAGTGTTTGATGCCCTGCAATTGTTTACTATACTTCAAAAATCAGTTATTCGCGATAAAGTGCATTGAGCAACGTGGCGGCATACCGCTGCTACGGCTTGTAACGGAAGTTTCAGAAGGAGGGTAAATGATCTATACGTCGGCAAGGGCATTGGAGCTTTTGAGAATCGGTTCAGGGTATCCCGATGCACTGTTCCGTGAGAGCCAGGAGGAGGCGATTCGTTCTGTTATTGAGGGGCGGGGACGGTTGCTGGTTGTCCAGAAGACTGGCTGGGGCAAGAGCTTTGTCTATTTTATCGCGACCAAATTGCTTCGTGAAGGAGGCTCTGGCCCGGTTCTCCTGATTTCGCCGCTGCTTGCATTGATGCGAAACCAGATTGAGGCGGCAGAGCGGATGGGTGTACGTGCCTCTACAATCAACTCCGATAATCCGGATGACTGGATTGATGTTGAAGCGAGGATCGGTCGCAATGCGATTGATACTCACTCCGGCACAAAGACTGTTTGCTGCGGTGCAGGAGCTGTTCCGCGAGGTCATATTCACCTGATTTGCGCAGCTATTTCAAAAAATCTCATTACCTTGAGATAAAGTTCTGGCCATAAAAATAGTTGGAGTGTACAATGAAATTCAGCGTAACAATCAATCGGGATGAAGATGGGATTTGGATTGTGGAGTGCCCGAGCATTCCCGGTTGTGTAAGTCAGGGAGAGACAAGAGACGAAGCTCTTGAAAACATCAAAGATGCAATTCACCAGTGCCTTCAGGTCAGGGCTGAACAAGGTATACCTCTGACTATCGAGACCAAACAAATAGAGGTTGCCGCGTAAATGCCACCTCAACTCCCCATAATGAGTGGACGCGAAGTTGTTCGTGTGTTTGAATCTCTGGGATGGCAAGTCGCAAGGCAAAATGGCAGCCATATCATTATGACAAAAAAGAATGAACTGGCTACATTATCGATTCCGGATCATCGGGAAACGGCAAGAGGCACATTAAGAAGCCTTATTCGGGCCGCAGGACTGACTGTTACAGAGTTTTTTGACATTTGCCGTAGTTAAAAAGCTGCTTTGCCAACAACGTATAAATTTGCATCAGTATACGAAGCGTTCAACAACAAGTTGTTCCGTAATCTTGTGTCGGGTTAGCCTGCTTTCTTAGCGTTCGACTTTGTTGTACTTCGGTATCAATTCTTGTCGAGAGCTCTATCAATTAAACATTATGACAATGGGGTGGAAATCATGAAAACTTGGCTTATCCCTCGCGCATTTTGGATTGCCTTTGTATTTTATGGCTTTTGCCCAGTTCAGTAAGGTTCTAAAAACGGGTATTGATATTAGTGATGTGTTATTTACTCTTATTACCTGTGTTTTCGGTGGAGTGTTTTAGGGAACTATTGGTACCTACATCTATCGTAGGTTCTATAAAAAATTGTGATAGAAATCTCACTCCATGCCACTAAACCTCTACACCAGCAACCGGATGGAAGTTCTGGTTACGACCCTCGCCACGGTGCTTCGTGAGCCGCTCGCCTCGGCCTTTACCAAAGAGGTAATTGTTGTGCAGAGCCGGGGGATGCAGCGCTGGCTTTCGATGGAGCTGGCGTCACATTTTGGCGTCTGGGCCAACGGCCACTATCCCTTCCCGAATGCGATGGTGCAGGAGCTTTTCTGCAACATCTTGCGCAAAATGCCTGATACCTCTGCTTTTGCGCCGGAGGTGATGGGCTGGAAGATTATGCGCCTGCTGCCGGAGCTGCTTGAGGGTGAGCCGTTTGGCACCTTGCGCCACTATCTGGCCGATGATCCTGACGGGCTCAAGCTTTTCCAGTTGTCGGAAAAAATTGCTGATACCTTCGACCAGTACACGCTCTTTCGT
>CAILXB010000035.1 GCA_903838025.1 uncultured Chlorobiaceae bacterium | reverse complement strand
TTTTCAGCCATTGTGTTTGATTCAGGTTGTGCCATGCTCAGGTTGTTGTAATAGTGTTCAGTGGACTCTCCATCTTACCAGAAAACCTCCCCGGTTGCCCGTTTCAGGGTGTAGCTGTTCATCACGCAGGCGTAGGCGGCCTGCAGCCTGGCAAGTTCTGCCTGTGAGAGGGCGGCCTCCGTGTCGAGCAGGTCGAGCGCCGTGGCCATGCCGTTTTCGTAGCGATCCCTTGCGTGACGGGCTGCAAGTTCGGCTTGTTCTACCTGCACTTCGGTGGTGACAATCTTTGCCGAAGCAGTCTGAAGGGCGTCAATGCTCTCTTCGACCTCGGTTTTTACCTGCTCTTCGGTATCAAGGCGTCGCTGGGTGGCCGCACGCATCATGGCCGCGCTCTCCTGCTGTTCTGCGCTGGTGCGGAAGCCGGTAAAGAGTGGAATTTCGAGGTGGAGACCGGCGGCAACATTCCTCCGTATTGCATTGATGTCGGGCTGGTAGCCGTTGGTGACTCCCCAGGAGAGGCTCCCGGTAATGACGGGTACTCCCTTTTTCATGGCAAGGGAGCGATGCAGTGCTGCTGCTCGTTCGCCTTCGCGAGAAAGTTGCAGTTCGAGGCGCTGCTTTTTTGCCTGTGCAACAAGGCCGGGGCTGGCAAGAGCTGCGGTTGACGGAGTGAGGGAAAATGTTCCCTGAAGGGTGAGTGGCATGGTTGCCTCAAGGCCGGTCAGGCGGCGCAGCCTCAATTCGCTGCGGTGAAGTTCGAGTTCTGTATCGAGGGTTCTGTTGCGGGCAGCCGCGATGCGCACCTGGGTCGAGAGGAGGTCGAAGCGGGTGGCCGATCCTGCCTGGTACCGCTTTGTGGTATAGTCGAGCGCCTTGTTGAGTGCGGCGACCTCCTTCTCTTCTACCCGGAGAGTTTCGTGCAGAAAGAGAATGCCGTAGAAGAGCTGTACGGTTTGATAGGAGAGTTCCCGTCGGGCCAGTTCAAGCGACTCTTCGGCCGATTTTTTGCCACTCTGTGCCAGATTGACCGTAGCACCTCTTTTGCCGAAATCGAGCAGGGTTGCCCGGGCGGTTACCTTGGCGTCGTAGTTGTCGTAGGGGACAAACTGGATCGGGGAGCCTCCACCAAAGCTCATTTCGGAGACCGGGTCAAGGTGGGTGTACCCCGCGCTGGCACTGATTTGCGGGAAGTATGCGCTTCGGCTTTGGGTGATGCGAGCATCTGCAGCGGAGATCTCTTCTGCTGCCGCCTTGAGTGCCGGATTATTTTCCCGGACAAGTTGAATGGCTCGATCAAGGGTGAGTGGCGTTTTTACCGGTGCGTCAGCCGCAGTGGCTGTCAACGGCCACGCCAGCATCACTGCTGTTGCGGCGATACCGGCGGTTCTGGTTATTTTTTTTATTGTTCTCATGGAGCTTTGGTTTGTTCCGTTCTATCCGTTGAGCTTATACAAGCAATTTATGTGCCGGAATCCGGAATTCTGGCGATAATCAGCAAGGTCGTTGTTCTGCGGTACGCCGTCAATCGCGCTCTCCTCTCTGTTATTCCGAAAAAATAAGAATTTTCTGTATACTGTTTTCTGAATTTTCAGGAATATTTTTTCTTTTGTGTTATGAGCAGCTTCTCCGTTCATGAGGCCCACAAGCTGATGCAGTATATCAGTGACGCAATCGGCTCCATCCGTGGCCCCCAGGAGCTTTTTCGTACGGTTATCGACAAACTTCATCTTGTTTTCGAGTTTGATTCTGCCGTCATCATCACCTTCGACAAGGAGGGGAGGTACAGCAATGTTTTTTTTGAAATGCTGCGCTTTCAGCTTCCCGAAACGTTTGACCGCAGAAAGAGGCTGATTGCGGGCTCGTGGATTGAGCCCCATCTTGGAGACCTCTCGGTTTCGGTTATCTCCATTGAAGAGGCGCTTGAGCGTTACACGGCGGATGTTCCGCTTTTGCAGATACTCAGCGATCTCGGTATGCGGCAGGTGGTGCTTTCGCCCTTGCGCACTGGCGGTAAGGTGATCGGCTTTCTCTGTTTTGTTTCAACGGATGAAAAGAGCTGGTCAGAGAGCGAAAAAGAGCTGCTTGCCACGCTTTCATCGCCGGTTGCAGTGGGAGTCAGCAACGCCCTTGCTTACGAGGAGCTGCGGCAGCGTGAAGCGCAGACAGCCATGCAGCTTGCCGTCAACAATGCCCTGCTCACCATCAAGGATAGAAGCCGGATGCTTCTGGCGGTCTGTGAGCAGATCGACAAGCTGGTACCCTGCACCTTTCTTGGCATTCGCGTCATGGGTGAGGATGGAAGCTATCGTATCTTCGACAGTTTCATGCGTGAGGGTGGCGGTGGCTTTACGCCGGTCTCTCCGGGTGAGATGCTTGCTGTTGATGATATTGAGGAGATCATTCGAGAGAGTTTTGCCCTGATTTCCAACCCCGGTTGCTTTTGCGGTGAAGCCTTTCTCAAGCTTTCGGAGGAGTACCGGATACTTGCGCTGGTCAGAGAGCGGTTCGGTGTCTGCTCCCTGCTCACGGTTCCGCTCTGGGATACTCCGGGCAGTCGTGCCGGGCTTATCATCTCCGATACCTCCCGTTCGTTTGAAGAGC
>CAILXB010000034.1 GCA_903838025.1 uncultured Chlorobiaceae bacterium | reverse complement strand
CGACGTCATCGGCATGGAACTCGTCAGCAAAGGCACCCTCAACGCCTCACTCGTCCACCCCCGCGAAGTCTACAAAGGCGCCCTCCTCGCCAACGCAAACGCCATCATGGTCGTCCACAACCACCCATCCGGCAACCCCGAACCCAGCCGCGCCGACAAAGAAGTAACCACCAAACTCATCCAAGCCGGCAACATCCTCGACATCAACCTCCTCGATCACCTCATCATCGGCAACAACCAACACTACAGCTTCTTCGCCAACGGCCTCATCCCCAAATAACCCTCCACCCTCATTAATGACCCAGACCCGCACACTCAGCGCCTCTATGACGCCCTCCGCTCCGCCTACCACCAATTTCCTCGACGCCATCAAAAAAAGAGTCAAGTAAAAGATAATGGTAATGGGGTAGTGGCCGTAAGGCTTACCAAGGGCAGAGTGGAAGTGGTTATCCACCCCGCCTTTTTACACTGAACGGTAGCGCAACGCTGCCAGGCTTTTACAGCGAAAGCTCCCGCATGATCGTCTCCATATCTTTGTCGCCCCGTCCCGAAAGATTGACAATGATGATGGCCTCTTTTGGCATGAGGGGTGCTCTTGTGATGGCGTAGTGCACTGCGTGGGCCGATTCAAGCGCACAGATGATGCCTTCGGTTTTTGCCAGTGTTTCGAGCGCAGCAAGTGCCTCGATGTCGGTGGTGGAGGTGTAGCTTACCAGCCCGAGTTCTTGGAAGTAGCAGTGTTCCGGGCCGACGCCGGGATAGTCAAGACCTGCGGAGATAGAGTGCGCCTCTTGAACCTGCCCGTCTTCATTCTGCAGCAACTTTGTCATGGCACCGTGCAGCACTCCGGGAGTTCCGAGGGTGAGGGAGGCGGCATGTCGCCGGTCGAGCCCCTCTCCAGCCGCTTCGACGCCAACCAGTTCAATTTCTGAGGCATCCTTCAGGAATTCATAAAACATTCCGACCGCATTGCTGCCGCCGCCAATACATGCGGTGATGACGTCGGGCAGTTTTCCGGCTTGCGCCATAATTTGCGCACGGGTTTCATGGCCAATGACGGCTTGGAAATCACGCACAATCATCGGGTAGGGGTGCATTCCAACAACCGAGCCTATGATGTAGAAGGTCTCTTCCGGATTGTTCATCCAGTCGCGGATGGCTTCGCTTGTTGCATCTTTCAGGGTTTTTGAACCGCTTCCGACCGGTCGTACTTCGGCACCGAGCAGCTTCATTCGGGCGACGTTGGGTGCTTGGCGCCGGATATCCTCTTCGCCCATATAGACGACGCATTCAAGATTGAAGAGGGCACAGACCGTGGCCGTGGCAACGCCGTGCTGTCCTGCGCCGGTTTCAGCAATCACCCTCTTTTTGCCCATGCGGCGGGCAAGCAGTACCTGACCAAGTGCGTTGTTGATTTTATGGGCTCCGGTATGGCAGAGATCCTCCCGTTTGAGGTAAATTTGCGCACCCTGCAGTGTGTTGCTGAGCCTTTCTGCATGGTAGAGCGGCGTTGGGCGGCCTACATAATCACGGAGGAGGTGGTCAAGCGTCGCCTGAAAGGCAGGGTCGTTTTTTGCCTTGAGGTATTCCGATTCAAGATCGGCGGCATTTTTGATGAGTGTTTCAGGGATAAACTTGCCGCCGAAAGAGCCGAAATGTCCAGACGAATCGGGCGCGGAATAATCAGAGGGCACCATGGAATGAAAAAAAAAGTTAAAAAATTCCCAACAGG
>CAILXB010000033.1 GCA_903838025.1 uncultured Chlorobiaceae bacterium | reverse complement strand
TGAGGCAAACATCAATATGGTGACAAGGCCTCGCGATAATCCCTATTTCAAGGCAAGGTACTGAGCGCCTGGTTGATTGAATGCTACTCATGCAGGTAGGAATAATTTATAAGGAACAAACACTATGAGCAGTCCTGAAAAAAAGTGGAAAACCGTGGAGTCGGGGCCTCACAGCTATGAGGAGGCCTTGCATCCGGTTGTAAGAAAAAACTACGGGCAGTGGAAATATCACGAAATTCCCAAGCCCGGAGTTTTGAAGCATGTAGCACACAGTGGTGACACCATCTACACGGTCCGGGCAGGAACGCCCCGTCAGGATACGGTTGATATGCTCCGGCGCCTGTGTGATGTTGCCGACAAGTACAGTGACGGTTATCTTCGCTTCACCGTACGGAACAACGTTGAGTTTTTGACGCCTAATGAGGCGAATGTAGAGCCGATGATCCGTGAGCTCGAAGAGATGGGTTTTCCTGTTGGTGGCACCGGAATGTGTGTCTCATCGGTATCGCATACCCAGGGGTGGCTTCATTGTGATATTCCGGCGACTGATGCGTCAGGAGTTGTGAAGTCGATGATGGATACCCTTTATAATGAATTCAGGGGGATGGAGATGCCCAACAAGGTGAGGCTCTCGACCTCCTGTTGTGCAATCAACTGTGGCGGCCAGGCCGATATCGCAGTTGTTATCAAACACACTCGCCCTCCAAGAATCAACCACGATCATCTCGCAACAATCTGTGAATTACCGAAAGCGGTTACTCGTTGTCCTGTTGCGGCTATTCGACCGACAGTGATCAATGGCAAGAAATCGCTCATGGTCGATGAGGCAAAATGTATCTGCTGCGGCGCCTGTTTCGGTGCTTGCCCGGCCATGGAAATCAACCATCCCGAGCACTCGAAATTTGCGATCTGGGTCGGTGGCAAAAACAGTAATGCCCGCTCCAAACCATCAACAATGAGTATTGTTGCCCACAACCTGCCAAACAATCCACCGAGATGGCCTGAGGTCACCGAGGTAGTCGGAAAAATCCTGACCGCATACAAAGCGGGTGGACGTCCCTGGGAACGAGTAGGGGAGTGGATTAACCGGATTGGATGGAAACGCTTTTTTGATGAAACAGGACTTGTTTTTGATGATGACATGATCGACAGCTACCGTCACGCAAGAACCACGTTCAATCAGTCTGCTCATGTCCGCTTTTAGACTTACAGGAGATAATTCATGAAGGTAGAATCCAATCCTATCCTTGATTTTGCGACATCTTATGTCTTCCCGCCATTCAGTGAATTGAAGGGAACCGACAAGATTGTTGCATTTGGAGACCATAGTCACAAATGTCCGGTCTATGTCAGGCAGCTTGCGCCCTGTATGGCGGAGTGCCCGGCCGGGGAGGACATCCGTGGTTATCACCGTTTGCTGAATGGTGTTGACAAGTCTGACAATGCCCTGAAAGCTGCATGGGAGACCATTGTTGATGCGAACCCCTTTCCTGCCGTTATGGGCAGGATATGTCCGCATCCCTGTGAAAATGCCTGCAATCGCCAGCACCACGACGAAAGTGTGGCTATTAATGCCGTGGAGCAGGTGATTGGCAATTACGGTATTGAAGCTGGCCTGCAACTTCCTGGAGCGGGTGTTGACACCGGTAAAAGGGTTGCCGTCATCGGAGGTGGCCCGGCAGGACTTTCGGCAGCATATCAGCTTCGCCGCAAAGGTCATGCAGTAACGATTTACGATGCCAATGAGAAATTGGGCGGAATGGTGCTCTATGGTATCATGGGTTACCGTGTTGACCGCGCCATTCTTGAGGCTGAAATCCAGAGGATCATCAACCTCGGCATTGAAACAAAAATGGGTGTTCGCGTTGGAGTGGATATCTCTCTTGCGCAACTGGAGCAAGAGTACGACGCAATTTTTCTTGCTCCTGGAGCTCAACTGGGTCGTGCTCTTCCGGTTCCCGGCTCTGCGGGGATTCCCGGAGTGACCAATGCCATTGATTTCCTGAGAAACTACGAAGTGCAGGGTGACGACATTTCCATCGGCAAAAAGGTACTGGTTATCGGCGATGGTAACGTCGCGATGGATGTTGCGCGTCTTGCGCTCCGTCTTGGTTCCCAGGCTGCTGTGGTTGCCGGAGTTCCACGAGAGGAGATGGCCTGTTTCCAGATTGAGTTTGATGATGCAGAGAGGGAAGGAACCGTCATGCATTACATGAGCGGAGCGCTGGAGGTCATCACCGGAGAGAGTGGTGTTCAGGCTTTGCGCTGTGCCAAAATGGTGAAAAAAGTGAAGGGAGAAGAGGGCTGGAATTCGCCAATTCCCTTTTTCAGGTACAAAAATACCGGAGAGACTTTTGACATCGAGGCCGACATGATTGTTGCCGCCATTGGACAGAGCGCCGATTTGCAGGGTTTTGAGAGTGTTACTGCCGGGAGCCCGTGGCTCAAAGTTGACCGCTATTTTCGCCTGCAAGGCAAAGAGAAGTTTTTTGGAGGCGGTGAT
>CAILXB010000032.1 GCA_903838025.1 uncultured Chlorobiaceae bacterium | reverse complement strand
CTGCGTGATGAACAGCTACACCCTGAAACGGGCAACCGGGGAGGTTTTCTGGTAAGATGGAGAGTCCACTGAACACTATTACAACAACCTGAGCATGGCACAACCTGAATCAAACACAATGGCTGAAAAGACTTCATCCGGAAAAGAGAGCCCGAAAGCACCAAACCTGGTGCGCATGGTCATCATCGGCGCTCTCCTTGCTACTGCCCTGATCTGGGGCGGCAAAAGCATCTACCACTCTTTCCTCTACGTCGAGACTGACAATGCGCAGATCGTTGGGGATATCTATCCGGTCATTTCGCGTGTTCCGGGCAAAGTCCAGGAGGTGCTGGCAAGCGATAACCAAAACATCAACAAAGGCGACATCCTTATCAGGCTTGAATCAGCCGATTATGAGGTGCGTCGCGACATTGCGGCTGCCGCCCTGCAAAATGCCCGTGCATCGGTTTCTGCCGCCGGAGCGACCGCCAGTGCGGCTGCAGCGACCGAGCGGAAACTCAGTGCTGATCTCCAGCGCAACCGCAGCCTGAAGCGGCAGGACGTAATCTCACAGGCAGAATTCGATGCTGTCAAGGCAGGCGCAGAGTCCTCGTCGGCACAGTTTGCCGCTACGGCCAGCCTGCACAGTGCTGCCAAAGCACAGGTCAAGTTAAAAGAAGCGGAACTGCGCAATGCCGAATTGCAGTTATCGTACACCACCATTACCGCCCCGGCCTCCGGCCACATTGCAAAAAAGGGTGTCCAACCGGGGCAGTACGTTGCCCCCGGCCAGCAGCTCATCGCCCTTGTGGGCAGCAACGCGCTCTGGATTGTGGCGAATTTCAAGGAGACGCAGCTCGACAAAATAGCTCCCGGACTGCCGGTCACGATCAGGGTTGACGCATACCCCGGCATAGAGTTCAAAGGCAAGGTGGAGTCGCTCTCATCAGGCACCGGTGCGCAATTCGCCCTGCTGCCCCCCGACAACGCCAGCGGAAACTTTGTGAAGGTTACGCAGCGCATTCCGGTCAAAATCATCTTTACCGAAAAGCCCGACAAAAACCACCCGCTATCCACTGGCATGAACGTGGTGGTAGAGGTAAAGATCAAATAAGCTCAAAAGCAATCTCCCGGAAACTCCCGGCCATCTTATCCCTGAAAGATAGCGGGCAGGAGCACCCGACAACAACGAAACAACGCTCGAAGAAGCACTCATAAACGCATGGCACGACGAGAACAACCAAATGGCACATCGGTAGCGGCAATGCTGCCAAACCCGGCCCAGACCTACGACAGCGGGATGCGCAAACTTATCATCACCCTGACGGTCATCGTCTCGGCCATGCTTGAGCTGATCGACACCACCATAGTCAACGTCGCCATCACGCAAATCAGCGGAAACCTTGGCGCAAGCATTGAGGATGTTTCATGGGTGGTCACCAGCTACGCCATCGCCAACGTCATCGTCATCCCGCTCTCTGGTTTCCTCGGCAACCTGCTCGGACGGCGGAACTACTACATCGGCTCCATCCTGCTCTTCACCCTTGCCTCGCTCTTTTGCGGCATGGCCACCGACATCTGGGCACTCGTCTTCTTCCGCTTCATTCAGGGGCTTGGCGGCGGAGCGCTGCTGCCAACCTCCCAAGCCATCCTCTACGAAACCTACCGCCCTGAAGAGCGCGGCAAGGCAACCGGCATTTTTTCGATGGGCCTCGTGCTCGGACCCACTATCGGCCCGCTGCTTGGAGGTTATCTGGTCGACTATTTCTCATGGGAATGGTGCTTTTTCGTCAATATTCCGGTCGGACTTCTCGCCGCATGGTCATCCTACACCTTTCTCAAAGAGCCAAAAGTTCGTCATGCCGTCTCAAAAATCGACTGGACGGGTATCGGACTTCTCGCCGTCGGCATCGGCTCACTCCAGTTCATCCTTGAACGCGGCCAATCAAAAGACTGGTTTGATACCCCGTATATCACCCTCTTCACCTTCATTGCCGTGGCAGCCCTGCTTGCATTTGTCTTCTGGGAACTGCATACCAAAGAGCCCGCCGTCGATCTGCGCGTCCTGGCCCGGAGCAAAAACCTCGCCATTGCGGCAGTGCTCACCTTTATCGTCGGCTACGGCCTCTATGGCTCACTCTTTGTCTTTCCCGTCTTTGTGCAACGACTGCTCGGCTTTACCGCCGTACTGACAGGAGAGGTGCTCTTTCCGAGCGCCATGGTCACCGGCATGATTTCACTCCCGCTCGGTATCGCCCTGCAACGGGGTGTTTCACCAAAATTACTTATGTCTGTTGGCATGAGCGCCTTTATATTCTTCTGCTTCGAACTCAGCCAGCAGACCATGCAGTCCGGCTCATCCAACTTCTTCTGGGTACTGCTTGTGCGCGGTGTGGCGCTGGGCTTCATCTTCATTCCCGTCACCATGCTTGCCGTATCAGGTCTGCACGGCCGCGACATCGGCCAAGCCACCGGCCTCAACAACATGGTGCGCCAGCTCGGAGGATCATTCGGCATCGCCCTCACCAACACCTACATCACCAACCGAATGGCAACACACCGGGTGGAGCTGCTCAGCCATCTCTCACCCTACGACCCGGCAGCCGCAGAACGGATCAACACACTGCAACAGGCCGCCACACAGAGAGGCGGCCTGTCACCAGCCGGAGCAGAAATTGCCGCCCTGAAAGCACTTGAAGGTACCCTGACCGCCCAAAGTTACCACCTTGCCTACATGGACGCTTTCATGCTCATTGCGTTTCTGTTTACCATCTGCTTGCCGCTGCTGCTGCTAATCAGGATACAGAAGAATGAGCCTGCGGATCTCTCTGCGGCACATTAACCATTCATTGTCGTATAAGTCGCCAAAAGTGCCCCTGCAAGGGGTGTTTTGGCGCAATAAAGCTTTTATTTATTTAAAATAAAGGATTTATCGCTATTCAGAACAGTGCATCCAATGTAAGAACATTCGATACCAGATCTTTTCGATAGGCATTATCGGTTACGCCATACGTGGTAATCATGGTTAGAAAAATGTTTTTCCGTGTACCGGTTACTTGGCGGAAAACATTCATTTTTCGACGCAGTTCATTGGTATAAGCTGCATCGAGAGTGAATTCCCCTTGATAAAATTTGATCTCACAGATGTTGATTGTTGCATCACGCCGGTCTATCAGCAAATCAATCTGTGCACCTCCAAAAGGCGACTCTTTAACTGGCATATAACGCCATGGGCCATCACTTGTTTGCACAAAGTTCGCCAACTGATCGTTCAGTGAAGCACGATGTATTCCGGTAATCTCAAAGCATAACGCGTTATCAAAAAACTCCCGTACAAGATAGGTCTTTCCTACTCGACGACGCCCATAAACTGCTATGAATTCTGAATTTGCCGAGGACAATGCCTGCTGTAAAAGGGTAATTTCTGCTTTTCGTCCAGAAATATTTTTTTTACTCATAACCGCTTTTATTATATACAATAAAACCTATATCCCGCCAAAGATAACAAAAAAGCAGCATTTTGGCGGGATATAAATTTTACAACGCAAAAACAAAAGCAGAGCAAGAAGTTAAGCGACATTACAGAGAGGCCCGGAGTTATTGTACAGGCGTTGAGTGGCGGATATCGATCAACGCTTTTTGACTGCTGGTTCAAACAGTTCCTGCACGCCTTTTCTGCCGGTCATCATGACAATGACCAATATCAAGCCATAGATAATTTGACGCATGTTCGCTGCAATGCTGTCAGGCATACCCAAAAAACGCAGCGCTTCGGGCAACAAGACTAAAAATGCTGAGGCAAAAAAGCTGCCGGTGAGGTTGCCAAGCCCGCCAATAATGACGATGGAGAGTACGAAAATAGATTCGTTCACCGTAAAACTTGTCGGGTCAATGTAGGAGATATAATGAGCATACAACGTCCCGGGAATGGACGCAAACATGGCGCTCAACGTGAACGAGACCGTCTTGGAGAGATAGACATTCTTGCCTATACTTTGGCTGTAGATTTCATCTTCGCTGATGGCCGTCAGTGTTTTCCCAAAACCTGATCTGGAGATATTCCGCAACACAAGCCAAATAGCCACAACAAAGAAAAGCGAGAGTAACAGAAATGATATTTTGCTCTCTACACTGAATCCAAACAGTTGAATTGACGGGATACCAGGAATACCAAGAGGCCCTCTTGAGTATTCCGGGGAAAGTGTTCCGGCAGCATGGCATTTAGCCAATTGTCCGTTGGATTGTGCTGCATTGCCAGAATAATATTTTCTTTTACCGTCAGTTTTGTAATGAGCCGCAAGTCCTGAAAGGTTCTGCCTATGCCTTGCCTGTTAATGGTGTATGGCTGCTGGTGTGCAAGATTTTTTCCGTTGAGCCAAATCTCTCCGCTTTGTGGCTTAATGAAGCCGGTAATCATATTGAACAGCGTTGTTTTTCCTGCACCGTTGCCTCCCATCAAGGCATAAACCTTCTTTCCCTCCAACGAAAAGGAGAGCTCTTTGAGGATTTGCTTTTCAGGCGAAAAGCCAAAAGTGAGGTGTTTGAGTTCTATTATCACTGTTCAGGTACAAAGAGATTGGTTATTCCATCGTACTATATGAGTAACTCTCTTCCTTCTTTTTGCCCTTCCATACGGTTGTATTAACCCCGCTTCTGTATGTTTCTGACTCAGAAACCCGCATCCGTCAGATTTTGCTTGGCTTGTGTTATTCAGTAAAAACCGTATTGCTGTTTTACTACAATAACTTAGGATATTACAAAACATTCAGGTCAATTTCAAAGTTTCTGGGGGCAAACCTCCTGCGAATCCGCATGCAGCATTACCGCACAAAGGCTTTGCCTTCAATCACCCAGGAATAGCTCTGCTCTCGATGCAATAACTCCTTAAAGATTGTTTTATTATCTCTTGCCCTCGGTTACTATGGCTTGGCATAACAATCATTCGTGCAAATTGGTCGAGTTTATTCCCTCTCGACCGCCTGTCGCAGTACAGAGCTTGATAAAAATACTCAAACAATCTGAGTATATTATTGACGTTGCGTGTTTCAGGAATGGTTACTCTCTTCTTCCCGGAACTGTATGATGCGAAAAAACTGGTCGAGAGTGGTTCGATGAAGAACGCACTGTCAATTGATAAACAACGATAATGAAAAGCACTCCTCACCCGATTCAGTATCAGGGAAGCAAGCGCAACCTGGCTCACGTTATTTTGCGCTACATCCCTCAAAATGTTGATTGCCTGATTGAGCCGTTTGCCGGCTCTGCTGCAATCACTATTGCCGCTGCCGCCCGTCAGATAGCAAAAAACTATCTCATCAATGATCTGAACAGGCCATTGGCAGAGTTATTGCGCTTAATTGTTGAATTTCCAGTAGATACTGCATCATTTTATGAGAAGGTATGGAATGAGCAGCATGGCGACTCCGTAGAACATTACAACAGGGTTCGTGCAGAGTTCAACCGTACACAAGACCCGCGTCTTTTCCTCTATTTGCTGGCAAGATGCGTGAAAGGCTCTGTGCGATACAATGCTGACGGTATGTTCAATCAAAGCCCTGACAAAAGACGTCACGGAACCCTGCCCCATACCATGCGCACCAATATTTACGGTGTCTCTGCCTTGCTTAAAAACAAGACCGAATTCTCCTCACTGGATTTCAGAGAGGTGTTGGTGAAAGCGAGGAAGAACGATCTGGTCTACATGGACCCGCCCTACCAGGGAGTCTGCGGGGAGCGTGATGCCCGTTATTTTTCCGGAATCAATCATGAGGAATTTGTCACAGCCCTTGTCGAACTGAACAGACGGGAGATTTCCTATATCGTAAGTTATGACGGGCGCAGAGGAGACAAAACATTTGGAGTGTTACTGCCAGACTCCCTTGAACTGACTCGTGTTGAACTGGATGCAGGGCGTTCGAGCCAGGCAACGTTACTTGGGCGTGATGAGGTTACCTATGAATCCTTATATCTTTCGCCCACATTGACCGCAAAGCTCACCCATAAACCGACCGATTACCATCAACCAAAAATGCAGCAGTACGCCCTGCTCGAGCCACTTACCGAATATGCCTGAACTCCCATCAGATTTTATTGATCTCTGCCACTCTATTACTGCCAAACGACCCAAGACCGTGATTGACCATATTCTTGCACACGGTTCTATAACAACAGAGGAGTTGAAAGTAATTTATGGGTATAGCCATCCTCCAAGGGCTGTACGAGACGTGCGTGAACATGGCATTTCCATCACAACGTTTCGGGTTACCGGTTCCGATGGACGCAAAATAGCCGCTTATCGTTTCAGCGATGTACAAGTCAAGCGACTGACAAAACTATCAGGCAGAACAGGACTATCAAAAAAAATCAAGGATGCCTTGACTGAAAAATATGGCTGCAAGTGTTTCATTTATCTTGAAGAGATAGATAAAAGCGAATTGCAAATTGATCATCGCGTCCCTTATGAAGTCGGTGGTGACGCCACAGAAGAGAACCCGGAAGATTTTATGCTACTTTCCGGCTCTGCAAACCGTGCAAAATCGTGGTCATGTGAGCATTGTGAGAATTGGAACAACATCAAGGAGCGGAAAATTTGTCTGACCTGCTATTGGGCGTACCCGGAAAGCTACACCCATATTGCCACGCGCCAGATCAGACGACTTGATCTTGTCTGGCAAGGTGATGAAACCGCCATTTATGAACAACTGAAAGCAAAGGCTCACTCACTCGAAAAAGAAATCCCCGTGTTCGTAAAGGAGATAATTGAAAAAGAGATTTGCCGGAAAAGCACTTAAATAACGACATTATAACAAAATGCGTCGCATCAAATGAGGAGGAGTTGTTTCTGAAAACCATTATCCCGAGCAGGAAGGCCACACAGCAATATCCTGAAGAAAAACATGACGGCTAAACTGACCAAAGAAGAGAAGGAAATACTGGATAGCTTTGAAAACGGTGAATGGGTTCCTGTCGCCGACCTTCCAAAAAGAAAAAAAGAGCTGTCTGAGCACGACAAAAATACTTTAAAAAGGATAAAAGGCTGAATATCCGGATTGCTGAAAGAGACCTCACTGAGTTGCAAAGAAAGGCCATCAAAGAAGGTTTGCCGTATCAGACTTATATATCGAGTATTCTTCATAAGTTCATTAATGGAACACTGGTTGATTGAACAGCAAAAGAGGGGGGAGAAACAGCCCTCGTGAACAAGGGAGATCTCGACCGCAGCAGCCTGTTTGATTGATGCGCATAAACATCACCTCCCGCAGCATTTCTTGTACTTCTTTCCGCTCCCGCAGGGGCATGGCTCATTGCGCCCGGTTTGCTCTGCTTCGTCGGCAATCACCACGCCTTTTTCCCTTGCCTGCTCCCTCTGGCGCTGATGTAGCCAGAACTTGCGGATCTCTTTCACATATTCAGGAATGAGCCCTCTGACGACATTGGATGTTTTGGTGGGCAGTGGCGTGACGTTATTCGCAAAGGAACTGAGAAAAAAAATTGGCAATATCAATTCTTGAT
>CAILXB010000031.1 GCA_903838025.1 uncultured Chlorobiaceae bacterium | reverse complement strand
CTATTACACCCGTCCAGCGGAATTCAGGGGAATGAAGGTGCCTGAAGTTTTGTTGAAAGGTCACCATCGTAATATTGAGCAGTGGCGTAGCGAAAATGCTCTTGAGAGAACTCGGGAGCGTCGGCCGGATCTTCTTGGTCAAGATTGTTTAGAATTAAAGAAAAAATAACGTAAATAGCACAGTTGTCATGGATCAGTTAATCAGGTTGGTTGAAGCCACTCAGGCAGTTACAGATTTTCCGGAAATCAATCCGGGTGATACCGTCAAGATTCAGTTGAAGGTTATTGAAGGCGAAAAAGAGAGACTTCAGGCTTTTGAGGGTGTTGTTATCAGCGATCGTGGTGCTGGCGGGAATAAAACCATCACCGTCCGCAAAATTTCTCATGGTGTTGGTGTTGAACGCATTATTCCGGTCAACTCTCCCAACATTGAGAGTGTTACGGTGGTCAAGCACGGCAAGGCAAGAAGGGCAAAACTTTTCTACTTGCGCAAACGTACAGGCAAGGCCGCATTGAAAGTCAAGGAACGCAAGATTGCGGAAAAGGTCTGAACTTTTTTTTGCGACGCACCCTTGCGGGATCCTGCAAGGGTGCGTTGATTATCATTCCACCCAATGAAATTGGAGTTTAGCGGCCAGAAGATTGAACTTTTTCGCCAGAAGATTTTTGATTTTTACCGGTTGAATCGAAGGAGCTTTCCCTGGAGGGAGAGCACTGATCGTTATGCTGTTATGATCAGCGAGATCATGCTGCAGCAGACGCAGGCTGAAAGGGTGATTCCAAAATATGAAGCCTGGCTTCAACATTTTCCTGATGTTTCGACTCTTGCATCGGCTCAGCTCAAAGAGGTGCTGGCGATGTGGAGTGGTCTCGGTTATAACTCAAGGGCTGTTCGGTTGCACCGCTCTGCTTCTATCATTGTGGAGCGTTTTGGTGGAGTTGTTCCCCCAAGGCCTGACCTTCTGAAAACACTTCCCGGTATAGGTGAGTATACCTGTCGTTCAATTCCTGTCTTTGCTGATAATTTTGATGCTGCTGCTGTTGACACCAACATCCGCCGTATCATGATTCACGAGTTCATGCTTTCGGAAGATATTTCGCCTTTGAATCTTCAACAGGCGGCTGAAGCGTTGCTGCCCCTGGGTCGAAGTCGTGAATGGCATAATGCCCTGATGGATTACGGCGCACTGTTGCTCACCAGTAAACGGAGCGGAATCCGCTCACTTGGCCGACAGTCAACGTTTCATGGTTCAAAAAGGTGGTATCGAGGCCGGCTTGTGCATGATCTCGTTCGTTCAGAAGTTCTTTTTGTTGAAGAGATTAAGGAGAAATACGGCGATTGCCCCTGGAATCTTGATGAAATTATTGATGATCTCATCGCTGAGGGAGTAGTTGAACAATCAAAAAGCGCCGCTTCCGACGCTCTTCACTTCCTTAAAATAAAGGGAAGTTGATTGTATGGGGTCACCCGCCCACGTTATTCTGTATTGTAAACCATATTGAGGGTGTTGTAGACCTTGTCGATCTCGGCAGCGTAGCGCACGGTAATCGCCTTGCGTTTAAGCTTCATGGTTGGGGTCATGTGGTCGTTCTCAATGGTAAATGCGGTTTCGACCAGCAGAAACTTGCGCACCTTTTCATGAGTGGCAAGCTGCCGTGAAACAGTGCGGATGAGCTTTTCAAAAATCTGTAGAACAGCTTTGTTTTCAATAAGCTCTTTGTTTGTAGCAGCAACAACTCCTTCAGCAACGGTAAACTCCTTAAGCTTGTTGAAGTCAGGCACAATAAGGGCGATCAGAAAGGGTCTTTTTTCGCCAATAACAATTACCTGATCGACATAAGGGCTTTCAGAGATCAGTTCTTCAATCGGCATTGGTGCAATATTTTTACCGCCAGAGGTAACGATGATATGTTTTTTTCTGTCGGTTATTTTCAGATAGCCATCCTGGTCAATAACTCCAATGTCTCCGGTATAGAACCATCCATCCTTGAGAACTTCACGGGTGGCCACCTCATCTTTCCAGTATCCCTTCATGATATTGGGGCCTTTCAGCAGTATTTCGCCATCCTCGGCAATCTTGACCTCTACATTGTTGACCGCAGGCCCTACAGTGCCATATTTGATTTTTTCGGGACGATTGACATGAGTTACCGGTGAGGTTTCAGTTAGACCGAACCCCTCAAGGATACGGATATCGAGTGCCTGAAAAAACTCGCCAACTTTTTGCGGCAAAGCGGCTCCTCCTGAAACAAAATAGCGCAATCTTCCGCCAAATTTGCTTTTGATTTTGCTGTAGACAAGCTTTTCGGCCAAGGCATGCTGCATGGAAAGAAATTTTTGTGCCTTACCTTTTTTATTGATTTCCCTGTGATATGCTTCTCCTGTCTTCAGTGCCCAGTAAAAGATTTTTTGCTTTATGGCGCTTTGGGTTGAAATCTGCTTGAGTATGCTCATTTTGATACGGTCAAACAGCCGTGGAACGGTAAAGATGATGGTTGGCCGCGCCTCACTCATGTTCAGTGATATCGTTTCAACACTTTCGGCCAGACAGATGGTTGCTCCACAGGCAAAAAGGAGGTAATAACCACCGGTTCGCTCATAAGCATGGGAGAGAGGCAGGAATGAGAGTCCGCAATCAGAATTATCAAGCCGAATGACCGATGAGCACGATTTGACGTTTTCACAGATATTGCGGTGTGTCAGCATCACCCCTTTCGGAACTCCTGTTGTGCCTGACGTGTAGATGATGGTGGCAACATCGTCGGGTTCGACAAGCGTTCCATCAAGGATCCACGGTTTCTCTTCAAGAATTTTATCGCCCATCGCCTTGGCCTGGTTGAGGTCTAAAACATCCTCTATGGCCTCCTCAAGGCGATTCATGACCACAACAAGGGTCAACTCCGGCAAATTCTGCCAGATTGACAGGATTTTGCCAAGCTGAAGCATGTTGGAGACGATAACGGCCTTTGCGCTGCTGTTGTTGAGAATGTACTCAATCTGGTTGGCTGGCAGGGAGGGGTAGAGGGGGACATTGATTGCCCCTATGTTCAGGATCGCCATATCGGAAAGATACCACCCGGGCCTGTTTTCTGAAAGAATGGCAACCCGCTCTTTTGTTGTGATGCCATTGTGTTTCAGAAATGCCGAGAAAGCGTGGACATCACGCTGAAAAGCATCATAAGAGATAGGTTCATACACCCCATTGATCTTCCTTGCGATTGGAAATTTTGATTCCTGCCCGTTGAAGTGGTGAAAAACAGAGGAGAAGAGCTCTGGTAATGTCTGGAAGTCAGGATTAATAAGTCCCATCAGTGCAAGGTTTTTGTTGGTGACAAGAGCCTGTAACAGGGTAAACCGTTCGGAATTTCACAAGGGCACCACAAACTGGTTGAGTGGTACGTTCATGGCAATTTCAATGATTAATAAATATTTAACCATACATTCTTATCTTTGCAAACTGTGGAAATGAGTTTTGAATGTTTTTTTAGCCTTCTCTCCCGATTATTTATGCAATTGACGAAAAAATCCGGCAGTACCCTGGCTGGTTACATCGGTCTTGGCCTCGGCATTGTTCTGGTTGTGTTTCAGTTTCGCCAAATTGACTTCGCCAGTGTGATTGGCCGTATCTCATCAATCGGCTTTCCCTCCGTAGTTATCCTTTTGCCTTTTCTTGCGCTCCATCTTTTGGAAACGTTTGCATGGATAAGGGTCTTTCCACCGAGCATAACGGCAATATCGTTTTCAAAGTTGCTGAAGATTCAGTTTATAGCCGAAACCATTTCGATGACGCTTCCTGCCGGAGTAGCGGTTGGTGAACCTCTTCGCCCTTTTCTTTGTCACCGTTTTATGGGAATTCCTCTTCCAGCCGGAGTTGCAAGTGTTGCCGTACGCAAACTTATGCTTGGTGTGGCACAAGGAATTTATACCATTATCGGCGCTGTCGCCGGATTTTCACTTCTGCAGACGATCTCCATTCCGATATTTCCTGTAGGTGTGCTTGGTTACATTATGGTTGGAGCTGGCACAATTATGTTTTTTGTTTTCCTTTTTTTGCTTTTGCTTTTGCTTAATGGGAACGCTGCTCACAATGTGCATAGGCTCTTGATGCTGGTGCCCTTTAAAAAGGTGAAAACATGGCTGCTTGCCCGGGAGAGAGGATTTCTTGATACCGATGAGGAGTTGAAGAGTTTTGATGCACCTTTTGCCGTTCGGCTTGTTTTTGTCTTGCTTCTTTATATTCTTGCCTGGTTCATGCTTGCAATTGAGAGTTACATCATACTGCGGTTACTTGGCGTTGAACTCTCTTTTTTGCAGGTGCTTGCTATGGATACGGCAATTACCATGCTCCGTGTTCTCTTTTTTTTCATCCCGTCAGGACTCGGTGTGCAGGAGTTGGGCTATCGACTCTTTTTTCAGGCACTTGGCATGAATGATGTCGCTGACTATGGCGCTTTTGTGCTTTTGAGGCGCTTCAAGGAACTTCTCTGGTACAGTTTCGGTTACGGTGTCATGTTTTTTTCAGGTGTCCATCTGCGCGATGCTGAAGGCGTGAAGAGCAGGGTGTTATGAAGAAGAAAGTGTTATTTATTTGCGGCTCAATGAACCAGACCACCCAGATGCATCAGATTGCCGGGTGTATGACGGAGTACGACCAATATTTCTCATCGTTTTTCAGTGACGGACTTCTTGGATCTGCCAGTGAAAGAGGGCTGCTTGAGTTTACCATTATGGGCCGCAAGCGCTCTGAGCGTACGCTCGACTATCTTCGTATCAACCAGTTGAAACTTGATATTGGTGGTTTTGCCCATGCTTATGATCTGGTGGTGACCTGCACTGATCTTATTGTCCCAAAACATATACGGCGAAAGAAAATTGTGCTGGTACAGGAGGGGATGACTGAACCAGAAACGATCCTTTATCATCTCGCCAGGAACTTTCAGTGGATTCCTCGCTGGATTGCGGGCACTGCTACAACCGGTCTCTCTGATGCTTATGAGAAGTTCTGCGTTGCCAGTGAAGGCTATCGCGATCTTTTTATCCGCAAGGGGGTGAGCCCGGCAAAGCTTGAGGTGACCAGCATTCCAAATTTCGACAATTGCGCGAAGTATCTCCGCAACGATTTTGGTCATCGTGATTATGTGCTTGTCTGTACATCAGATAACCGCGAGACCTTTATTTATGAGAATCGCGTCAAAAACATCCGGAAGTATCTTGAAATAGCAGATGGACGCCAACTTCTTTTTAAATTGCATCCCAATGAGAATATAGCAAGGGCGACAAGGGAAATTGAACGCTACGCGCCGGATAGCCTTGTTTTCAGTGAGGGCAAAACCGAAGAGATGATTGCCAACTCTGTGATGCTGATTGCACAGTTTTCATCAACTATTTTTGTGGGCTCTGCCCTGAACAAGATTGTGCATTGCGGCCTTAGCCCCGAAGAGTTACAATCGCTTACTCCGTTACAGAATAACTCTGCCGCAATAAAAATCGCTGATGTTTGCCGGCAGGTGATTGAGGGTTGACAACACAAGCACAACAGTTTTTTTATGCATACCGTAGCAATTATTCCTGCAAGAGGCGGCTCGAAAGGGCTGAAAGAGAAAAATATTTATCCTGTGGCAGGAAAGCCGCTGCTGGCATGGAGTGTTTTACAGGCACTGGCATCGGCAAGTATTGAGAAAGTTTTTGTCACCACCGACGATGCTGCCATAGCCAACGTTGCGTCGATGTATGGGGCGGAGGTAATTGTTCGCCCTCCGGAACTTGCTGGCGACAAGGCAAGCTCCGAATCGGCTATTCTGCATGCCGCCGGGGTTATTGAAAAAGAGTACGCCATGCCGATCGGTACGATTGTTTTTTTGCAGGCTACCTCCCCCTTGCGAAAACCTGATGATATCGATCTTGCTGTAGAGCTTTTTCTTCGGGAAGGGGCCGATTCGTTGATCTCGGTCACCAGAGCCGATGATCTTACCCTGTGGGAATCACGGGCCGGAAAATGGGAGAGTGTCAATTTTGATTACCGTAATCGCGGGATGCGGCAGGATCGTCCAACGCAGTTTATTGAAAATGGCTCAATCTATATTTTCAAGCCTGAAACCCTTCTTGCCTTTGACAACAGAATTGGCGAAAAACTCTCTGCCTATGAAATGGAGTTCTGGCAGACATGGGAGATTGATACTCTTGAGGAGATCGATTTGATTGAGTATTATTTTTATAAAAAAAACCTGGGCATTCAGGATACAAGTCAACAGAACCATTAGATCACTGTTTTTATGAATTTTTTTTTATCCACTGATCTTGTTATCGGGGTTAACGAAGCACTGAAGTTGCATGAGCATCTGGCACAATTGTCGGTGAAGAAACCTGGCATTATCTACGATGCCAACATAGCCGGAACGCTCTATTTTCAGGAAGTTTTGAGGAACTTCACCTCAGCCTATCCTAATGCCGTGCTCTATTGCAACGATTTTGGCGGAGAGCCTACCTACACTTATCTCGAAACGGTCGCCGAGTTTTTCAGGGGCAATCCTCCGGATGCCATTGTAGCCATCGGTGGCGGAAGCACCCTTGATCTTGGCAAAGGGATCGCACTGCTTATGACCAACACTGTCCCGGCGCTTTCGCTCAAGGGATTTCCTTCAGGGGTAAACGATCCGTTACCGCTTGTAACAGTACCCTCACTGCTCGGCAGCGGCGCTGAAATCAGCTACAATGCGGTTTTTATTGATGAGATCGAGGGGCGTAAACTCGGCATTAACAGCCGGAAAAATTTTCCCAAAAAAGCGGTTATTGATCCACAACTCTCCATGACCGCTCCTCTTGAAAGCGTTATTGCATCGGCTATGGACAGCCTTGTGCATTGCGTTGATAGTTTCGGTTCAATAAAGCATACTGCGCTAAGCAGGATTTTTGCCGTCGAGGGATTCCAGCGCACTTTTTATGCGTTGCAACAAAACCAGCTTGACCGGGCGGAGTCGCGCCTTGACCTTGCAATTGGCAGTGTCTGTGGCACGGCAGCACTCATGAATTCCGGAGATGGTCCAACCAATGGCTTTGCCTACTATCTTGGTGTAAAGCATCGTGTGCCGCACGGTCTTGCCGGTGCAATTTTTCTCAAGGAGGTGATGCGCTATAACCATCTTCATGGATATGAAAAATATGCCATTCTGAACCCTATGCGCTCAACACCGTCACCAAAAGAGGCTACTGTTGAATTGCTTGAAGAGATGGATCAACTCTATCGGCAACTGCAGATACCTTCGCTTGTGCCTTACGGGTATGGGAAAGGTAATGCCGCTGAATTTGCCCATAACGCTTCGGAAGCGCTGAAAGGCTCTTTTTCGGGCAACCCGGTTGAATTTACTGAAGAGTCGGCACTGGCAGTTGTTACTCAATTAACCTAAATAAAAAAAGCAGGATACATACTATGGCGGGTGCTGAATTAATTGGACGTGAGGAATTGGCTGAAATACAGGAGCTTTTCAGCCGCGAAAAAGTCAATTTGTACCGTTACGGCGGGGGAAATTACAAGGCGAGAGAGTTTGAGGAGAAATTTGCCGCATGGATGGGTGTGAAGTATGCCCACGCAGTCTCTTCCGGCACTGCGGCCATCCACTGCGCTCTTGCGGGAGCCGGGATTGGGCCTGGTGATGAGGTTATCACAACAGCATGGACTTTTATTGCTCCGGTTGAGGCCATCAGTGCGCTTGGTGCAGTGCCGGTGCCGGTTGAGCTTGACGAGACCTATCATCTTGATCCGCTTGAGGTTGAAAAGGCTATTACGCCAGCGACAAAAGCTGTGGTAGCGATTCCCATGTGGGCCTCACCAAAAATGGATGAGCTTTCCGCACTTTGCCGCAAGCATGGTCTGATACTGATTGAGGATGCAGCACAGGCACTCGGAGCCACCTACAAGGGGCAGAAGCTCGGCACCTTCGGAAGTGTCGCCTCATTCTCCTTTGATGCGGGCAAGACGCTCCATACGGGTGAGGGTGGAATTATTGTGACGAACGACAAGGAGATCTATGATCGTGCAGCAGAGTTCTCTGACCACGGCCACATGCACCAGCCTGGGTTACCGAGAGGAAAAGATCCTCGACGCTCAAAAGGGCTGAACTTGCGTCTCAGTGAAGTGACGGCGGCCATCGGACTGGCACAGCTTGCAAAAATTGAGACCATTCTTTCGAAATCAAGGGAGAACAAAAAGAAAATCAAGACGGCGATTTGTCATCTTGATAATCTTCTGTTCAGGCCGTTCAGTGATGAAGCGGGAGCACAGGGAGATACCCTTATTTTCAGGGTGAGGGATCGTGAAGCGGCGTTACAGTTTGAAGCACACCTCACGGAGTGCGGTTTCGGCACCAAAATTCTTCCTGAAGCGCTCGACTGGCATTTTGCTGGTGTATGGGGCCACCTCCTTGGGGAGTACGACCGCTATTGTGATGCTGATCTTGAAGCTCTCTGGCCAAAAACCGGCATCATGTTGCGCAGCAGTATCTGCCTGAATATTCCGGTGCTGATGGATGACGCTACGATTGAGAAACTTGTTCAGGCTATCATTTCCGGTTCAAAAAAGATCGGATAGCAGGGAAGAGTGTTGTGTGAACGTTATACAAAAAAAGCCTGCACGATGCAGGCTTTTTTTGTTGCTGGAGGCGAAGAGCGGACTCGAACCGCTGTAGAAGGTTTTGCAGACCTCTGCCTAACCACTCGGCCACTTCGCCGTTTCGAGAGTGTCAAGGTAAGAAAAAAGTTATTCTTTACAAATTCCATGCGCCTTATTTATCGCTTATTCTAATAAATAATGTTTATAATCTCGACTCGTCGTAAGCCTTGATTTCACGCTCAATCCTTGCACCGTCACTGTTCAGGGCCACTTTAAGATCGTAATCCATCTGCAGACCGAACCAAAACTGCGCAGGGGTACCGAAATAGCGGGCAAGGCGAAGGGCGGTTTCGGCTGTGATGCACCGTTTACCCGCAATAATATCGTTGATGCGCCAGACAGGGATACACATATCCTCTGCCACTCTGTTTTCGCTGAGGTTCATGGGGGTGAGATACTCTTCAAGCAGAACCGTTCCTGGATGAAGCGGCAACATTTTTTTGACAAGCATTGATGAATTTCCTCATGGTGACCTTAATTTGCAATTTCCGTACTCATGTATTGCAGGTTACCATTTTTTTATTGATTTCACGTACTTTATTCTGTCCATTGTTTAATCTGAGGCATCTCTCTTTTATTTTTAAAAAAATTTCCCTTTTGGTCGTTGATTTTTAAATAACTATATAACGATGTATGATAATTTAATTCTTGGATTTCATTGAAAAAATGGGAAATCTATGGCAAAAGTTGTTGTTTTAGGAGCTGGAATTTCCGGACATACTGCGGCTTCATTTCTCAAAAAAAAACTCGGTAAGCATCATGAGGTGGTAGTGGTTACTCCAAACGCCTACTATCAGTGGATTCCTTCAAACATCTGGGTTGGTGTTGGCCGAATGACGATTGATGATGTTCGGTTTGAACTTAAAAAAGTGTATGACCGTTGGGGCATTATCCTTAAACAGGCGAAAGCTGTTGAAATTCATCCTGAAGGCGATGGTGAAAGTGCCAAGGGGTATGTGACGATTGAGTATACCGATGGCTTGCGCAGTGGGCAGACAGAGAGGGTTGACTATGATTTTCTGGTCAATGCGACAGGTCCAAAGCTTAATTTTGATGCTACAGAGGGCCTTGGTCCCGATAAAAACAGCTTCTCGGTCTGTACCTATAACCACGCAGCACATGCCTGGGAACATCTTCAGGACAACATTAAAAAGATGAAGGCGGGTCAAAAGCAGCGGATTTTGATTGGCACTGGTCATGCAATGGCAACCTGTCAGGGTGCGGCATTTGAATACATCCTTAATGTGGCTTATGAAATTTCAAAGCTTGGCCTCAGTGACAAAGCGCAGATTACCTGGCTCTCCAATGAGTATGAGCTTGGTGATTTTGGTATGGGTGGCGCTTTTATCAACAGGGGAGGATACTACACTCCGACAAAGGTCTTTACAGAGTCCATTATGGCTGAGTACGGTATTAACTGGATAAGACGTGCCGGTGTTCATAGCGTTGAACCTGGAAAGGCGCATTACGAGACTCTCGATGGCGATAATTTGACACAGGAGTTTGATTTTGCCATGCTTATCCCCTCATTCTCAGGCGTTGGACTTACCGCTTATGACAAATCAGGAGCTGACATTACAGACAAGATGTTTGCTCCGAACAAGTTTATGAAAGTTGATGCAGATTATACTGCCAAACCTTTTGAAGAATGGGAGGCGGACGACTGGCCGTCAATTTACCAGAACCCTATGTTCAAAAATATCTATGCTCCTGGAATTGCCTTTGCTCCTCCGCATCCGATTTCAAAACCCATGTCGAGCCCGAGTGGACGTCAAATTTTTCCTACAGCACCACGTACCGGTATGCCGGCAGGTGTAATGGGTAAAATTGTAGCGCTCAATATTGCTGAGAAAATTCAGGGCGCAGAGGAGCATCGTCACAAAGCTTCAATGAGCAGGATGGGGGCTGCATGTGTCGTCTCCGCCGGATTTGGTTCGTTTGATGGTCTGGGTGCATCAATGACCCTTTTTCCGGTTGTCCCCGACTGGAACAAGTATCCTGAATGGGGGCGCGATATGAACTATTCTCTTGGAGAGGCTGGTCTTGCAGGACATTGGCTGAAGGTCATTCTGCACTATCTCTTCTTCCATAAAGCAAAAGGCTACCCATTCTGGTGGTTGATTCCTGAATAACCGGGTACTCTGCAACCAACCTGTAAATTTGAAACCCTATGGGCACGAATAAAGTCAAGGCATATTATGATGAGGCTTATCCACCGGTACCCTCGAAGGGGACACTGTACTGGCGGAAGAACCTGTTGTGGCAACTTGTTCGATTCATTGTTTTAAATGTTAAAATTATGCGAATTGTTGTCGGTGGCCACTCCTGATTTTTTTCAGTAGTGCACTGCTACGTAAAAGATATTTTTTTTGATCTCGCTGATCACAAACTGGTAACTTTCCCGCTCTTTCCACCAGAGCATTCTGTGCCACCACGAAGGGTTTGTAGAAACCAGAATAAATTTTCTGGGAGATCCTTCAAATGCCCGGCTCCATGTTTGATGCAGCCGGAGCAGGTGTGGGGGGTCGCTGACAACAATTGCACTTTTCCATCCATTTCTCTCCATCGTTATCGACGTGTTTATTGCTTCATCCCAGGTTGTTTTTGATTTTGCATCGATGATAATTGCTTTTTTCGGGACTCCGAGCGCTCTCATGCGCCTTTCGCGCCAATTAGGGTGGCCGGGATGGTAAAATCGCTCGTCAATGCCTGTCAGAACAATGTTTGCAGCATACCCGGCATTGTAGAGTTCAGCCCCTTTGCGTACCCGGAGTCCATTATCACCTCCCAGCACCACAATAACATCACTTTTTTCCGGATTGGCAGCATGTTGTGAAACAAGTATGCCAAGGCTTAAAAAAAAGAGAGCTGCAGCGGCGCTTGCCGAAAGAAAAGCTATCAGGGTAAGTTTAAAAAAACGTTTCATAGAGCGGATTGGAGGGTTAGGATCCCGTAATGCAACTGATGTCGTGTGGATAACCGACATTTTGATTGCCTGCATCGATTGATAATAATCAATTTTTAAAAGCTTGCCGCAGGTTTGCTTCTACGCGGAAATATCCGTTGTTATTGATTAATGGTATTTTAAGAAAAAAAAGATTCTATGGCGTTATTTTATTATATTTATTGTTATTAAAGTGTTTTTTTGTGGAAGTGTTTTTATTGTTTTTGTTTTGTAAACGCAGCGTATCACTAACAGAAAATGACAACGAAAGTGGACGATAGTGATCAGAATGTGGATGCGTTTTCTGCTGAAAGAGAGGGAATTGCAAAGCGCGAGCGAGTTTTTACCAAAGTGATGGTCGAGAGTCTCCCAGGCTCTTTTTCTATCAATGATGTCAATGGGCAACTGGTCTGGTGGAACAGCTATTATCGCGAGCAAGTTCTCGGAAAAGATGAGAGAGAGATGTTTTCGACCAATGCGTTGGAGGTCATTCATCCCGATGACCGAGCGTTTGCATTGGAAAAAATGCTGAACGTACTGAACCTCGGCATTGAAGAGACTGGTGAAGCGAGAGTCTTGCTGAGGGGCGGTCCGAAATTTCAGTGGCGCATGATAACGGGCAGGAAGATAGTCGTTGATGAGGAGCCCTTCGTTGTTGCTGTTAGTATTGATATCACCGAGCGCAAGCGCTTTGAAGCCTTGTCGGCGTTTCGTCTTTGCCTTCATGAGATGGGAGAGAACGCTTCTCTGGAGGTGTTGTTGAGGGCCACAATTGATGAGGTTGAACGCATCACGGAAAGCTCCATTGGTTTTTTCCATATTGTTGCCGACGATCAGACGACCTTTTCAAAGCGCGTCTTCTCAACCGGTACACAAATGTTGGATGCAGGACCATCCAACACCACACCGAATGAAGATAAGTTGTTGGCTGATGTACTACAAAAAAGAGAGCTGGTTATTGACAATACGTACAACGCATCACTACATTGCGATGGTGCGACGGATATCGATCCAGCCACTCGGCGGATACTCGTTCTTCCAGTGATACAGGGAACTGCTGTTACAGCACTCCTTTGCGTTGGAGGCAAGTCTTATGATTATGACGAGGATGATGCAATGATGGCGACTGCCTTGGTTAATTTTGCTTGGGATATTGTTTCGCGTAAACGTGCAGAGTTGTCGGAAAAAAAGATACAAGAGTCACTTGTTCAGGCTCAAAAAATGGAACTGGTTGGCCAGCTCGCTGGAGGTATCGCTCACGATTTCAATAATATGCTGGGGGTGATTCTCGGTAACGTTGAAATGGCCATACACCAGTTGTCTATTGACGGGCCACTTTTGGAAAATATGAAGGCGATTCTTAGGGCTACTGAACAATCGTCCATTCTTTGCAATCAACTTATTGCTTTTTCCCGCAAGCAGTGCGTGATGCCATTGGTGCTTGACCTTAACGTCATGGTTGAAAGGATGCTTGCTGTTTTGAGACGGCTCATCGGCGAAAATATCACTTTGATATGGTTGCCTCATCATCAGAGTACTTCGATCAAGATTGATCCTGCACAAATAGATTTGATTCTTGGCAACCTTTGTGTCAATTCAAGGGATGCCATTGAGGGTATTGGAAAAATTACCATTAAAACCGGCAGGATGCATGTCTATAAAGCTGAATGTGTCACTGGCCATTGCTGCAAGGTGCCAGGCGATTATGTGACGCTTTCCGTAACAGATAATGGATGCGGGATTGAAAAAAAAGATCTACCTCATCTTTTCGAACCTTTTTTCACAACAAAAAAGAAGAGAATCGGGACTGGTATGGGCCTTGCAACCATTTATGGAATCCTCAAGCAAAATGGCGCATTTATCGAATGCTTGAGCGAGCCTGGCAGGGGAACCACCTTTTCACTATGGTTTCCACGCTCTGTCGGTTATGCTGACCCGAATGAAAGCGACTTTTCGGTGTTGGATGGTCAGAATAAAGTGGTGGTGCTGCTTGTTGAAGATGAACCCGATATCCTGAGTATCTGCAAGCTCATGCTTGAAAATGGCGGCTATAGGGTACTTGACGCAACTTCACCGAGTGAGGCGATACGGATTGCCGAAGAGCATAAGGGGGAAATTCAACTGCTTGTAACTGATGTTGTATTGCCTGAGATGAACGGATGCGACCTTTCAAAAAGAGTCCAGATAACATCACCAAACCTTAAAACTCTCTTTATGTCCGGTTACTCCTCAGACATCGTTGAAAATGAAGGGAAGCTTGATCGGGGAGTTAACTATCTCCAGAAGCCCTTTCCCATCAAATCGCTTCTTGTTGCCGTTCAGAAAATTCTCAATCCACCGTAATCATACAGGGCAGTTTTCGGATTTTTTTTTCATTCCCGCTTGCAGCTTTTAATTAAAGCGAGTTTTTCATAAATTAGCAGCGTCAAAAAGTTAGCGGGTTCGAAAACCTTTTTTTTAAAAAACGATGAAGCCATCGCTTTCTTTGTTTCTGCTTTTTTTACTTATTCTTACAGGCTGTTCGGCGCAAAACGGAGAGAAGAGGGTTGATGCGCACTCTCCAGCGGGCAAATTGCAGATTGGTCTGGTTTTTGATGTTGGTGGCCGGGGCGATAAATCATTCAATGACTCAGCGTATAATGGGCTGGAAATTGCCAAGGCAAAGCACGGTATCAACTTTCTTTACATTGAACCACAGGGGGAGGGTGCAGACCGTGAGGCTGCGTTGCGCCAGATGGCCGTGGATCCGGATATTGGGTTGATTGTTGGTGTCGGTATGCTTTTCAGTGAAAGCATTACCGCTATTGCGGCGGAATTTCCTGATAAAAAATTTCTCTGCATCGACTATATTCGTCAGCCAAAAGTTGTCATGCCTAAAAATCTTGAGGGAATTGTTTTTGAAGAGAAAAAAGGCTCTTTTTTGGCAGGAGCCCTTGCTGCACTGGTTACCAAAACAAAAACGGTCGGGTTTATTGGAGGGATGGAGTCAAGCGTCATCAAAAAGTTTGAGAGTGGCTTTATTGAGGGTGTTCGCTCCGTAAATCCCGCAGTCAGGGTTATTTCAGGCTATATTGGCATGACCGGAAGTGCATTTGCCGATCCCGCCAAGGGCCGCGAACTTGCGCTTGGTCAATATGCCAGGGGGGCAGACATTATCTATCAGGCAGCCGGAGCCAGTGGACTTGGTGTTATTGAAGCAGCGAGGGAGAGCAAGGCGCTTGTTATCTGTACCGATCGCGATCAGGAGCCAGAAGCTCCAGGATACGTGCTGTCGAGTATGACCAAGGCTGTTGACAAGGCTCTTTTGAAAACGGTAGAAACCGTTCTTGACGGTAGTTTCAGGGGCGGTGGTGTTTCGGTATTCGGTCTTGAAGATCGTTATACTGATTATGTCTACAACGGAAAAAACGCATCATTGATCGGTATGAAAAATCATCAACAACTGGAGGATATCAGAAAAAAAATAGTAACCGGGAAAATTGTTGTCGATGAGACCGCCGTTGTACAATAATTGTTGCAGGAGCTGTCAGTCTGGCACTGATGGCTTTTTTTTGTGAGCGGAAAAATGAAGGATTGTTAATTGATTGAAGTACAATACTGGTGAATAAAAAAATCCTTGTAACCGGGGCAACTGGTTTTATTGGTTCGAGTCTTGTGAAAAAGCTGACTTTAACTGATGATGAAGTTTCAATTCTTGTTCGAAAAAATTCGGATTTAACATCACTCACCGATGTTTTGCACAAGGTCAAGCTTGTCTATGGTGATATTACCGATAGGGCTTCGTTGGACAGGGCGCTGCAAGGCGTTGATTTTGTTTATCACTCAGCAGGTCTGACCTATATGGGTGACAAGAAAAATGCACTGCTCTACAGAATTAATGTCGAAGGTACCCGCAATATTTTGCAGGCTTCTGCGGCTGCTGGTGTTACAAGAGTGGTGCATGTCAGTTCCATAACTGCAGTAGGAATCGCTTTCGACAAAAAACCGGTTGATGAATCTGTTATCTGGAACTTTCACCAGATTGATCTCGAATATGCCAGAACCAAACACCTTTCAGAAGTAGAGGTGGCCGAAGCGATTAAAAAAGGGCTTGACTGTGTTATTGTCAATCCAGCATTTGTTTTTGGCGCAGGAGACATCAATTTCAATGCAGGTCGGATTATCAAGGATATTTACAACAGAAAGCTTCCGTTTTATCCTCTTGGCGGGATCTGCGTGGTCGATGTTGAGATTGTTGCCGACACCATCATCACTGCCATGAAAAAAGGGAAGACGGGGGAGCGTTACATCCTCGGCGGTGAAAACGTCTCTTACAAGCAGCTTGCTGATACGATTTCAAAAATTACCGGTGCGCCAAGGGTTCATTTCCCCCTTCCTTTCTGGATGGCAAAAATACTGAAACTGGCCCTTGATCTCTATAAAAACAAAAACCGGATATCCAAGCTGTTCAATATGTCAATGTTCAGGGTAGCCTCTCATTTTCTCTATTTTGATTCAGCCAAGGCTACACGTGAGTTGAATATGCAGTATCAATCGCATGAACACAGCATTCGCAACGCCTACGAGTGGTATCGTGATCGCAATATGCTGTAATGATTACCTTGCCGAAGCCAGGGAGTACAACTCCTCAAGGTTTCCGGCAAAAAAGCATCATCCTCGGCGAATCATTTTCAAGAAAAGGTTCGCCCTGGTAGTTGCCTGCAAGAGAGACAACTGAAAAGCCTGCATCAAAAAGCATTGCGAGAATCTCCTCTTTGCCGTAAAGCCTCACCGATTCAGAAAAAGCAAGCCGTTCGCCTGTTTGGGGAGTAATGGTGATGGTTTTGGTAATCCTTTCATTTTCAAACGCTCGCTCTTCAAGAATTTGAAGGTTGCCGACAGTTTTCAGCGAGTGAGTCACCAGATTCCGCGCAAGAGGGATGGGATTAAGAAGATCCAGAACGTACCATCCCCCCTTGTTAAGCGAACCATAAGCTTTATTGAGCACCAACCGGTCATCCTCCTTTCGTTCAAAATAACCGAAACTGGTAAAGAGTTGAACGACAAGATCAAAATGAGGATCGGCAGGAATGAGGCGCATGTCACAGCAGGTAAGGGTGAGCTGCAACTCGTTTCGCAGAGCCTCCTTCCGGGCCTCTTCGAGCAGAAATGGGGAAAGGTCATTTCCGGTGACCGTGCAGCCAAGCCGGGCAAGCTCAAGCGCATGTCGGCCTGCTCCACAGGCTATATCGAGTACTGATAGAGAGGTCATCTCCCTATGTTCAAGGCCGGAAAGTGAGAGAATGGTTTGAATGCAACGTGCGGCTTCATCACGGTCGCGGTGGCTGTAAACTTCAAGATAGAGCGGATGGTTGAACCACTCTTCAAACCAGGGTGACGAAAGGTTCGCTCTGGAACCATCAGGATAATCCGCCATGCTGAAGTGAGAAAAAGGTGAAAAAACAGGTGAGATTCAGGGCACCCTGCGATGCCCTGACGACGTATAGGGGATATACTTACTTTGCGTAATCGCTTATTGCCTTTGCAAGAATCACTTGATCATTCTCTCCGTTGGGGATTCGGACGTTCTTTTCAATGAATTTCCATGCATTGGTTTTCTCTGATTTTACAGAAAAAATAACTTTTGCACACTTGAAATCACTGGTACCGGTTTTTTTGCCTTTATCTGCAAACGATTGTTTCTTTGCCATGACTCGTAAAGTAGTTCTTGAGGTTAAGAGGCGGATCTAGTTTTTTTTCTGCCCAAAAAGAACACGAATGTAATAAAAATTTTAGAGATAATCAAGCATCTCTCGCCATGAATTATTCTCATACGCCGATCGACTCAAGAAGTTGCCCCTTATGGAAAATCCCGCACGACCTCCCTTTCAGTGGGCGGTTAAGAAAGGGGGTGTTTGCTGATTTTGACTTCAGTGAGCTGGAAGTGAGGCTCCAGCGGGCACAAGGGTCAATGATGGTGAAGTTTGCAACTTCTCCAGGCGCAAAAAGAATTGGCTTCAACTGCATTATTTTTCTTGGATTGACCGACAGCAGTTCGATGGCACGCGACATGCTGACAACGTTTTTGTCAACAAGTTCTGTGATGGTCAGTGCAAGAGAAGTTTCAAGACCCGTAATACCAAAGGCTGCCTGGTCGGAGGGGCACTCTTTTTCATGGGAGGCGTGGGGTGCATGATCGGTGGCTATGGCATCAATCGTCCCGTCGGCAAGAGCCTCAAGCAACGCTTCACGGTTCTCCCTTGAGGAGAGCGGCGGTTTCATGATATAATTGCCTTTTATCCCGGCATGAAAAAGATCTTCATCACAGAGCGTGAAATGGTGCGGCGTTACTTCGCAGGTCACCAAAAGCCCATCCTGTTTTGCTTTTCGTACCAGATCAAGCGCCGCTTTGGTACTGATATGGGCGACATGGTAGCGCGGTCTTCTGAGCGGGTCATGCAGTTTGTGCTCTTCGAGATAGCGCATTAAAAGCAGATCGCGGCTGAGTGTAATGGCTTCTGAGACATCAGGAATGCCCTTCAGGCCGAGTTGTGTTGAAAAAAGTCCCTCATTCATTACCCCACCAATGGTCAGCGAACGCTCTTCACAGTGCTGAATGACGAGGAGATCAAAATTTGATGCGTACTCAAAGGCAAGGCGCATGATCTGGCTATTCTGAATGGCGGAACCGTCATCTGAAACTGCCGTCACTCCGTAGGAACGAAACTTTCCGAATGGAGCCAGATGCTCTCCCTTGCTTGCAACGGTCATTGCCCCGATTACTTCGAGATCTATGGGGATCGTTGTTGCGTGATGACGGATATAGGCAACACCGAGCGGACTATCGATAACGGGCTTTGTATTCGGCATGAGGGCTACGCCGGTAAATCCACCAACTGCTGCCGCTTTTGAGCCGCTTTCCAGAGTCTCCTTGTATTCCTGACCTGGTTCCCTGAAATGGCAGTGCATATCAAAAAGTCCAGGGGAGAGTATCTGCCCTCTGAGATCAAGAACCTTGTCTTCCGGTAATGCAGCAAGGGTCTCCTCACCGTAAACGATCGCCTCGATGATTCCGTCATCGCCTACTTTTACCGTTCCTGTGAGATCAAGATGCTGAAGGGGGTTGATGATACGGGCCTGCTGAAAAATAAAGCTCATGGTTCTGGTATAAAGTTGAGTGTTCCGGTAAATTATAAATTTACTGCGGCACTATTCCCTGAAGATACAACATGTTTCTCCCTCACAAAAAAGCTTGCGCTATTTTATTATTTTACATTTGATAATGCAGTGGTTGATCTGTTTATTATTGTTAATGGGGAGGTCGTGGGTGTAATTGAACGATACGGTATGGTAGAGAGGTTGAACGCCATGGAGAGAGAAACAACTCTTGCAGTTGAAAAAGCTGCGCTGAGGATAAAAATGATTGAGAGCAGGCGGCTGATACCGGAAAAATCAAGGATTGAGATGAGCATGGCCATTGCAGAATATGTGATCACCATGAGGGAAGTTCTCAATGCCCGTCATATTCATCTCTACCTCTCCATCCCGGATTCAGGTGAGGTATCTACTTCAGCAATTGTTGATCGGCTCATCGCAATGAAGAAACCGCTTTCCGTTCCTGTTGTTCGAAATGGTGAGCTTTTGTCGGCAACTTTCCGGAAGGGGGATCTTGTTCGTACCGCACAATTCGGTCAGCCAGAGCCTGTTGAATTCTCGATTGCAGAGGAGTCTACTCTTGACGTTGTGTTGCTGCCTCTTCTCGCTTTTGATGAAAGAGGATTTCGTATCGGTTATGGAAAAGGATTCTATGACCGTTTTTTGCAACGGCTTTCACGGCAAGGAGTCGCTCCTTGTCGTATCGGACTCGCTTTTTTTAAGCAGAAGGTTGACGCTGTTCCGGTGGACTGTTGCGATGAAGCGCTTGATGGTGTCGTTCATGAAGAGGGAATCATTCGGTTCAACTCTAATTTTTGATGTTTTTTATGCAAACAGGGAATGATGAAAACGGTAAGGGGGAAATGGTTCCGGATTTTTTGGACACGTCACTCTATGTCAACAGGGAACTGAGCTGGATTTACTTTAATCAACGGGTACTTGAAGAGGCGCTTGACCCGGCAGCACACCCTCTTCTTGAACGAGTGAAATTCATCTCGATTTTCAGTTCAAATCTCGATGAGTATTTCATGATCCGTGTTGCAGGTATTGAGGATCAGTATGAGGCGGGTATTGTGGATCGAACAATAGATGGTCATACACCGTTTGAGCAGCTTGAAAAAATTCGCACGATGGTTTTACGGCAGTTTGCAGAAAGAAAAGAGTGCTTTTATTGTGATCTTGTGCCAGCATTGCGACGTGAAGGAATAGAATTTCTCAGGGTTTCAGAGCTTTCCGCCTTGCAGCAGCGGGCGTTGAGCCATTATTTTCGAAAGGAGATTTTTCCGGTACTGACTCCTTTGGCTTTTGATACAGGCCATCCATTTCCCTTTATGTCGAACCTTTCGCTGAACCTTGCCATTGAGCTGGAAGATGAGGAAAGCAGTGCGCTGAAGTTTGCCCGAGTGAAGGTGCCGGGCATTCTTCCCCGGCTTCTGAGGCTTAATGATATCAAGGGGTTTCGTGATGATGACGGGATCATTCGGCTTATCTGGATAGAAGATCTCATTGAAAGCAATCTGGCCCATCTGTTTCCGAAAATGAAGATTATACAGTCGCATCTCTTCCGCTTGATTCGTGATGCTGATATCGAAATTGAGGAGGATGAGGCGGGTGATCTGCTTGAAACCATTGAACAGGGGATTCGCTCACGTCGGTACGGAAAAGTTGTCCGACTCGACATTACTCCGGCGATGCCTCTTTCGGTCAGAAAACTTCTTATGAAAAATCTTGAAGTCACCGAACGAAACGTCTATGAAATAGATGGTGTACTTGGTTTCAGCTCTCTTCTGGAGCTTATGAAGATAGATCGTCCTGAGTTGAAAGATGATCCTTTTATGCCTTGCAACCGGATTACAGAGCAGTTTGGCACTGATGTTTTCGCCGCCATAAAAGCTAAAGACCGTTTACTCTACCATCCTTATGACTCGTTTCAGCCTGTTGTCGATTTTATCAACCAGGCCGCTCTTGATGCGGATGTGCTCTCGATAAAGCAAACGTTGTACAGGGTTGGAAGTAATTCGCCGATTGTCCATGCACTGATGAGAGCTGCTGAGGAGGGTAAACAGGTTGCCGTGCTTGTTGAACTCAAGGCAAGATTTGATGAAGAGAACAACATTGTCTGGGCAAGGGCACTTGAAGATGTCGGTGCGCATGTGGCCTACGGTCTTCCTGGTCTAAAAACTCATGCAAAACTCACTCTTGTTGTACGTCGCGAACAAAAAAAGCTAAAAAGGTACCTGCACCTTGGTACAGGTAACTACAACCCCACAACAGGAAAAATTTATACCGATTACAGCCTCTTTACAATCAACGAGCAACTTGCCAACGATGTGGCAGAGCTTTTCAATGCCTTGACGGGATATTCAAAGCATACCGAATACAGAAAGCTGCTCGTCTCGCCGATCAATACCCGAAAAAGGATTATTGAGATGATTGAACGGGAGGTTGAGTGGAGCCGGAAGGAGAACAAGGGAAGAATAATCATGAAAATGAATGCCCTTGTAGATGTCAAAACCATACGGGCGCTTTACGCTGCATCCTGCAAGGGGGTGAAGATTGACCTTGTCATTCGAGGAGTCTGCTGCCTTAAACCCGGCATACCGGGAATTAGTGAAAATATCAGGGTCATCAGTGTTATCGGTCGTTTTCTTGAGCACAGCAGGGCCTACTACTTCCATAATGGAGGAAAGGAGCAGTTATATCTTGGAAGTGCCGATATCATGCCGCGCAATCTTGATGATCGGGTCGAAACACTTTTTCCGGTATTCGACAAAACATTCATTCAGTTGGTCAAATCGGATCTTGAGCTTATTTTGAGTGACAATGTCAAAGCTTGGCAGATGCATGCTGACGGTATATATTCCAGAATTAACAATGATAACCCAAGAGTAAACAGTCAGACTCTTTTTTTACATCGGGCTGGTCTGAAAAAAACTTTATGTAAATTTAAAGCGGACGAATTATGAACATTGCAGTTGGAAGCGATCATGCCGGATTTGAATTTAAAAAAACGGTGCTGGCGTGGCTTGATCGAAACGGCTATACATTTACTGATATGGGTCCTTATGATGAAGGATCGGTTGATTATCCCGATTATGCCCGCAAAGTTGCCCAGGCGGTTGCCGAAGGGCTGTGTGATTCAGGTGTACTGCTTTGCGGCACAGGGATAGGCGTCTCAATCTCTGCAAATAAAATCAAGGGGATTCGTGCGGCCATTGCCTGCAACCCGGAATTTGCGACACTTGCCCGGCAGCATAATGATGCCAATATTATCTGTTTCTCTGCACGCTTTACCGATCAAGCCACAATTGAACAAAGTCTTCACAACTGGTTTTCCACCCCATTTGAAGGTGGGAGGCATCAGTTGAGGGTGAATAAAATTGAACCATGCTGCTAAATGAATGCGTAGGAAGTACTCTTGATACAACCCGTCCGTTTTTTACGGATGACGCTTTGGTTGTGGAGGTGCTCGCCTTCATGCAAAAAGAGGGGGTTGAATGTGCGCCCGTACTGCACGATGGGGAGGTTACGGCCATGGTGACTACCATGGATCTTGTACCTTTGGAGCAGTTGGAAAAAACAAAAAAGCTGCGTCTGAAGGATCTTAAGCTCGAAAAAGTTGGAAGTATTGGACTTCATGAGCATCTCTTCGATATTTTTTCACGGATGCATCTCTTTTCTTCACCACTCATTGCGGTATCGGAAAGAGACGGCATGTATGCTGGCGTTGTTGAAAAAGCACTCCTTCTTGAGCGTATAGCCGCTATTTTTCATTTGGGTGATGGGGCCGTGACCCTTGAACTTGATGTCCCGTCATTCGATCTTAAACTTTCCGAGGTTATTGCTGCACTTGAAAAAAATGACGCGACTGTTCTGAGTTTTGGCATGTATCCTGCAACTCCGGATGGTGACGGGGTTGTAGTGACCTTCAGGCTTCAGACATACGACCTCTTTCGTTTGGTAAAAAACCTTGAAAAATATGGTTACTCTGTTCGTTATACGTCACCTTTTTTTCAGGAAAAAGATGATGATATGAGAGAAAAAGCCCTTGAATTTATCCGTTTTATGGATATGTAGTCCGGAGGCTGGACAGGGTATCAAGTGGGGTAAGATTCCAATGTAGTATGACGATTGTAAGTTATTATAAAAAAAGGTATGTATGAAAACAGAACACTTAACCGGGCTTGCTGAACGGATTCGGGAGCGTGCAGCAGACATTTTTTCGGAAGTTGTTGCTTTACGCCGCGATATTCATCTTCATCCCGAACTCTCCTATGAAGAGAAAAGAACGACCGGATTGATAACAGACTATCTGACGGCTCTTGGTATCACCCCGGAAAAACCTTTGTTGGAGACCGGGGTTGTCGCTCTGGTTTGTGGTCACCATGCCTCTGGCAAAGGCAAGGTTGTGGCTCTAAGGGCTGATATTGATGCCCTCCCGTTGAACGAAGAGAACAGCCACAACTTCTGTTCCCTTGAATCGGGCAAAATGCATGCCTGCGGGCATGATATGCACACGGCAATGCTTCTCGGTGCGGCAAAAATTCTCTCGGAAATGAAAGATGAACTTGAAGGCAGTGTGCTTCTTGTGTTTCAGCCCGCTGAAGAAAAAGCTCCCGGAGGAGCAAAGCCATTACTTGACGCCGGTCTTTTCAAGCAATTCAGCCCTTCAATAATTATAGGTCAGCACTGCTTTCCCAATGTAGCAACCGGGACGGTTGCCCTTTGCAAAGGGAGTTTTATGGCGGCCACCGATGAACTCTATTTCACCGTAACAGGGCGGGGGGGGCACGCTTCTGCGCCGCACAGGGCCGCCGATCCTGTTCTGGCTGCGGCCCATATCATTACAGCTCTTCAGCATCTTGTCAGTAGGGTTGTGCCTCCTCATGAACCGGCAGTTGTTTCAGTAGCCTCTATTCATGGTGGTAGCGCACCCAATGTTATTCCGAGGCAGGTGACTATGTCGGGGACAATGAGAAGCATGAATGAAGAGATTCGCACTCTCTTGCAGGAGAGGTTGCGTCAGACGGTTACGCATGTTGCTTCAGGACTTGGCGTTGAGGCTGAAGTGGAAATCAGGAAGGGTTATCCGGTTTTGTTCAACGATCTTGCTGTTACCGAAAAAGCTGAGGGAATCTGCCGGGAATATCTGGGTGCTGAGAATGTGTATGAGAGCGAACCCCTTATGACTGCAGAGGATTTTGCCTACTACCTTCAGGAGTGCCCAGGGACTTTCTGGCAAATTGGAACAGGCACTCCGCAACAGGATAAAGACAATACCCTGCACTCTCCAACCTTTAATCCTGAAGAACGTGCTCTTGAAATTGGTAGTGGATTGCTTGCCTATGCCGCCTTACGCCTTCTTCAGAGTGTCTGAGCAGACCTGATATTCAATAAAAAAGGCGCACATAGGCGCCTTTTTTATTGAAATCAAAAAAAGTCACGCTTTACCGTCAGAACCGAGAACATTGATGTTCTTGTGAACATAAAGTTTTTTGAGAGCATCACGGGCAGGTCCAAGATATTTTCTTGGATCAAACTCTTCGGGTTTTTCATCAAATACTTTACGAATCGCGGCGGTCATGGCAAGACGTCCGTCGGAATCAATGTTGATTTTGCAGACCGCTGATTTGGCTGCAAGACGAAGCTGATCTTCGCTGATACCAATTGCATCTTTCAGTTTTCCGCCGTGCTCATTGATGGTTTTAATGAGATCCTGCGGAACGGATGATGAGCCATGCAGCACAATAGGAAATCCGGGAATGCGGCGTTCAATTTCTGTAAGAATGTCGAGGCGGATTTTCGGATCTTCGCCTGGTTTGAACTTGAATGCACCATGTGATGTGCCGATGGAGATGGCAAGACTGTCAACACCGGTTTTTGCAACAAAATCCTCAACCTCTTCCGGCTGGGTGTAGGTATGGTGTGCTGCCGAAACTTCATCTTCGATACCGGCCAGAACACCAAGCTCACCTTCAACGGTAACATCGTACTGATGGGCATAGGCAACAACTTTTTTGGTCAGTTCAATGTTTTCCTCGTAAGGGAGGTGTGAACCGTCAATCATCACCGAAGAGAAGCCGGAATCAATACAATCCTTGCAGAGCTCGAAACTGTCTCCATGATCAAGGTGAAGCACGATCGGGATGGGGTGACCAAGTTCTGTAGCGTATGCAACAGCTCCCTGGGCCAAATAGCGCAGGAGGGTTTCGTTGGCATAGCTTCTGGCTCCTTTTGAAACCTGAAGAATAACAGGAGAATTGGTTTCAGCACAAGCCATGATGATGGCCTGCATTTGCTCAAGATTGTTGAAGTTGTAGGCAGGTATTGCGTAGCCGCCCGTTACAGCTTTTTTGAAGAGTTCACGGCTGTTGCACAGCCCAAGCTCTTTGTAACTGATTTTTTTCTTTTCCATTGAAAGCTTCTCTTTTATTTATTATTATGCGCATTAATTTCTCTACAAGAGCTCTGCCGGTAAAGGCTTTTTAAGTGATTTTCAATATATGTATATTTATTTTCTCATTCAAGAACAGCTTGAATGCTGCCGTTAAACCCTTGAATCACCACGCAAAAAAAATGGTTAGAAAAAATTTGCTCCTCATGATTGTTGTATTGGGAAGTACTGTGCCGGTATCTACACTCCACGCAGAAAACACCGTTGCGCCGATAGCGGTCGTGACCCTCAGGCCAACTGCCGCCCAGGAGGAAGCAAGTAAATATATCGGTCAATATCTTCTGCAGAACCATTATAGAAAGATATCGGTTAACGACTCTCTTTCTCAACAGATACTCAATCGCTATATCGACAATCTTGACGGCAGCAAAAGTTATTTTGTGGCCAGCGAGGTCGAAAGCCTCCGGCATGTCTATGGAAACCGCATTGATGATGAGTTCCTTGCAGGCAAGGCAAATGTCGGCTTTGGAGTCTACAACTTTTTTCTTAAACGGGCTAAAGAAAAAATGCGGTATATGAAGGCAACCGCTGATACCGTGCGTTTTAATTTTTCACTACCGGAGACCCTTGACCTCGACCGCAAAAACGATCCATGGCCTGCTGACCGGAGTCAACTTGCCGAACTGTGGAAAAAGGAGCTTAAATATCAGTGGCTCAACCTTAAATATTCGGGAGAAAACAGCAAGAACATCCGGGCAACTCTTGCAAAAAGCTTTACAAATCGCTTGAATCTTCTGAACCGCCAGAAACCGGAAGATGCATTTCAGGCTTATACCTACGCCCTGACAACATCGTTTGACCCGCATACAAGCTATTTTTCTCCGGATGAATATGCAAACTTTCAGATCGACATGAGTCGTTCTCTTGAGGGAATTGGAGCAAAACTGCAGACCGAAAGCGAGTATACGGTTGTTAATGAGGTTATTGCAGGAGGTCCGGCATTCAAGAGCAATACCTTGAAAAAAGGGGATAAAATTATTGGTGTTGGTCAGGGAAAGGTTGGTGATATTGTTGATGTTTTTGGTTGGAGAATCAACGAGGTGGTAAAATTGATCCGTGGAAAGAAAAATACCATCGTCCGCCTTAAAATTCTCCCGGCAAGTCAGGGGGGACGAGGACCGGCTAAAATAGTCATGCTTGTGCGAGAGAAGGTCGATTTGCAGGAACAGGCGGCAAAGAAAAGTATTATCTCCCAGAATGGAGAGCGAATCGGTGTTATCACCATTCCTTCATTTTATCTTGATTTCGAAGGTCAACAGCAGAACACCGGCAATTTCAACAGCACAAGCCGTGATGTAGCCCGCATCCTGAATGAACTTAATACGGAACATGTTGATGGCATTGTTATTGATTTGCGTGACAATGGTGGAGGTTCGCTTGAAGAGTCGGTGAATGTTACAGGACTGTTTATTTCAACTGGCCCTGTAGTGCAAATCAGTAACTCGACAGGGGGAAAAATGGTGCTCAGGGACGAAGATCGCAGGGTGCTCTACAGCGGACCACTCGCGGTGCTTGTTAACCGTTACAGCGCATCTGCATCTGAAATATTTGCCGCAGCAATCCAGGATTATGGCCGTGGAGTTATCATTGGCGAGAGAACGTTCGGAAAGGGTACCGTTCAAAGCCTCAAAAAAATCTCTGAGCTCAGGCCATTTGCTTTTTTTGGAAAACAGCCTGAACTTGGCGAAATAAAGCTTACCATTGCAAAATTTTACCGGATTTCAGGAGGCAGCACTCAGCATAAAGGTGTTGTGCCCGACATTCTTATGCCATCCATGATTGATACCTCGGTTGTGGGAGAGGATACCTACAGCAGCAGCCTGCCGTGGAGTACTCTTTCTCGTTCCTTTTATCGTCCGACCGAAGAGGTAAGAGCTGAAGAGATTGCGTTGCTCCGACAGAAGCAGCAGGAACGGGCATTGACGAGCCGTTATTATCAAAGTTATCTACGCGACTTGAATACCCTGAACCAGATTCGCAAAAAAAAGGCGGTATCACTTCAGGACTCTGCTTTTAAATCGGAAATAGAGAAGATAAAGCAGATTGAGGGTCAATGGGTGGTGGATCAGGATTCGACCAAAGGCAAGAACAGGGACGCCGTGCTCAACCAGTCCGCAGCAGTTGTTTCTGATCTGGCTGAACTTAAAGCAATTCAACGGCACACGATTACCCGGACGTTGCCTTCGCTGAATTAAGGCTTGTTGAAAGAAAATCAGGAGGAGAGCGTAGTACCTCAAGAAGGGATCGCGAGAAGTGTTTTTTGAAAAAGGTCTTATCGATTACGTAAACTTTTAGGGGGAATTATCATGTTTGGATTGGGTGGTCAGGAGCTGTTGCTTATCCTGTTTGTCGTCCTGTTATTCTTTGGTCCTTCAAAACTGCCAGAGTTGGCCAGAGGGCTTGGCAAAGGAATGAGGGAGTTTAAAAAAGCACAAGCTGATCTTGAAAACGAATTTAACAAAGCCGTCGATACCGTAGCATCGAAAGATGACGAGGGTGTTGCGGCTGACAAGAAAACATAAAACACACAACACACCACAACTGCATGCGTAAAAAAATACTGTTTCTGAAAAAATATTTAAAAAATCCACAGAGCGTCGGTTCTGTCATACCCTCGTCGGAATTTTTGGCAAAAGCGATTTTCAAATCAATTAAAGAGCTGGATCAAACTCCGGTTATTGAGATCGGCGCAGGTACAGGAGCAATCACAAAGCATATTTCAAGTTTGAACCCATTGCTGGTTGAAATAGATCAGGAGTTTTGTGCGGTGCTTCGGCAAAATTATCCCCATTTGAAGACGGTCAATTCATGTGCACTTGAGCAGTTAAAAAAAGTGGACGAGCGCTTCGGGCTGGTACTCTCAATCCCACTTATCAACAATCCATTCAAAGCGTCATTTGTCCCCATTATCAACACGCTCTACCGCAACGGGCTTCTCAAGTGGTGTGTTATGTACACTTATGGCCTCAACAACCCTCTTGGTGAGGTGGATTTCAAGAATCAGGCAAGAAGGCGCTTTGTCATGAAAAATATTCCACCAGCCTCAGTCTGGGTTTACTCATAAAGACAATCATACACAGCAATGCTCAGAAAAAGTCTCGTTCTTTTTATCATCGCGTCGGGAAGTGTTTCTCCGCTTATTGCCAGAAACAGCAGGGAATCTGCGGTGGTCAGCGCTGTGACGACCCTCAAGCCTACCATCGCAGAGAGAGAGGCTTGTAACTCCATCAATAAATATCTGCTGCAGAACCACTTCAGAAAAGTCTCGGTTAATGACTCCCTGTCGCAGCAGATATTTAACCGCTACATAGAAAACCTTGACGGCAGCAAAAGCTATTTTCTGGCAAGCGATATTGAGCGCCTCAGAAAGAGGTATGGTAATACGATTGATGATGAATTTCTTGTTGGTAAAGTAACGGCCGGATTCGATATCTATAACCTTTTTCTCAAGCGGGCAAGGGAAAAGATGCGTTTCATGAAGGCTCAGGCCGACACGGTGCACCTCGATTTTTCGTTACCGGAAACCCTCGACCTTGACCGCAAGAGCGATCCCTGGCCCGCCAACCTGCTTCAGCTTACCGATCTGTGGAAAAAAGAGCTGAAATACCAGTGGCTCAATTTGAAATATTCCGGAGAAAGTGACAAAACCATTCGGGGATCGCTTGCAAAAAGCTTTACAAGCCGACTCAATCTTTTGAATCGCCAGACGCCGGAAGATGCATTCCATGCTTATACTTACGCTTTGACAACATCGTTCGATCCCCATACAAACTACTTCTCTGTGGACGAGTTTCAAAACTTTCAGATCGACATGAGTCGTTCACTTGAGGGAATTGGCGCAAAACTCCAGACTGAAGGGGAGCATACTGTTGTCAATGAGCTTATTCCGGGAGGGCCTGCATTTAAAAGCACTACCTTGAAAAAAGGGGACAAGATTGTTGGTGTTGGTCAGGGGAGGGTGGCTGATATTGTTGATGTCTTCGGCTGGAGAATCAATGATGTGGTAAAGTTGATCCGGGGAAAGAAAGGTACCCTTGTCCGCCTGAAAATTCTTCCGGCAAGTCAGGGCGGACGCGGGCCGGAAAAAATAATCGAACTTGTTCGCGACAAGGTTGATTTGCAGGAGCAGGCTGCAAAGAAAAGCATTATCCTGGAAAATGGGAAAAAAATTGGTGTCATTACCATACCCTCGTTTTACCTTGATTTTGAAGGTGAGCAGCAGCATACGGGCAATTATAACAGCACAAGCCGCGATGTTGCCCGCATCCTCAATGAACTGAATGCCGAGCATGTTGACGGCATCGTTATTGATTTGCGCGATAATGGAGGTGGTTCGCTTGAAGAGGCTGTAAGTGTTAGCGGACTCTTTCTTCCCGGTGGCCCCGTCGTTCAGATCAGCAGCTCGACTGGTGGAAAAATGGTACTCAAAGACGAAGACAGCAGGGTACAATATGGAGGCCCCCTTGTAGTGCTGGTCAATCGTTACAGCGCCTCGGCATCTGAAATTTTTGCTGCGGCCATCCAGGATTATGCGCGCGGTGTTATTGTTGGAGAGAGGAGCTTCGGAAAGGGAACCGTACAAAGCCTTCTCAAACTTTCAAAAGCCGATTCTGTTACCGGAAAGCAGCAAGATCTTGGCGAGATAAAATTGACAATAGCAAAGTTTTACCGAATCTCCGGAGGAAGCACCCAGCATAAGGGGGTCGAGGCGGATATTGCCATGCCCTCCATGATCGATATGTCGAGGATTGGAGAGGATACCTATACCAGCAGTTTGCCATGGAGTACCATAACACGCTCATTTTATACGCCCACAGCAGAGATTAACCCGGAAAAAATCGAGATACTTCGACAAAAATTTCAGGAACGCTCATCGAAAGATATCCTTTACCAGAGCTATCTGCGTGATCTGGATGCCCTTGATCAGATCCGTAAAAAGAAGGCGGTGTCGCTTCAGGATGCAGCCGTCAAATCAGAAACAGAGACGATAAAAAGAATTGAAAAAGAGTGGGTCAAGGAGCCTGATACCGCCATAGGGCCGAGCAAAGACGCCGTGCTCAACCAGGCGGTGGCAGTGGTTGCCGATTTGGCAGAGCTTGAGGCTGTGTCACCAGCCAAAGCTCTGCCCTCATCGCATTAAAGCTCTTTTTTTGCCATTTCGATCTGGAGAGCAACAGAGTCAAACGAGCAACTGCCATGAGTTTTTTTTGAGTTCACACTCACATCGGCCTTGAGGCAGTCGTAAATATCTGGATCAATAGCTTCACAGAACTCCCGGAACTTTTCTACCGGGATATTCGGCAGGGTCACATCCGAAGCGATGCTCCAGGTAACAATTTTACCGGTAATGCGGTGGGCATCGCGGAACGGAATTTGACGGCGCACAAGATATTCGGCTATTTCTGTTGCAAGGCTGAGATCTTCCGCCGTCAGTTTGGCCAGCCGCTCTTCCTTCAGCTTGGTATGCTCAAGCAGTTTTGCAAAAATGGTGACACTTTCGATCGTTGTTTCCGCGCTGTCGAAGAGAGGCTGTTTATCTTCCTGCATGTCGCGATTGTAGGAGAGCGGGAGTCCTTTCATGATGGTTAGCATGGCCATTAAATTCCCATAGACTCTTCCCGTTTTCCCCCTTACCAGCTCGGCGATATCGGCATTTTTTTTCTGTGGCATGATTGATGACCCTGTTGCAAAAGCGTCGCTGATTTCAAGATAGCCGAACTCGTAGGAGCTCCAGAGAATCAAGTCTTCTGCAAACCGCGACAGATGCATCATGATCATGGAACAGTCGGAGATAAACTCAATAACAATATCGCGATCACTGACCGCATCAATACTGTTTGAAAAAAGATCGTCAAAACCAAGCAGTACTGCCGTTCTTTGTGCATTGAGCGGTAGCGTGCTTCCCGCAAAGGCGGCTGCACCGAGAGGAGATACATTCACTCTTTTTGTAAGATCCCGCAGCCGTTGGCGGTCGCGGTTAAACATGTTAAAGTAAGCCAGATAGTAGTGGCCAGCGGAAATTGGCTGGGCCCGCTGCAGGTGGGTATAGCCGAAGATGATGGTTTTGTGGTAGCACTCTGCTTTTTCAACAAGAACTTGCAACAGCCCTCCAAGGGCCTCCTGAAGTTCGTTAATCTGGCGACGCATGTAAAGGCGAGTATCGGTTGCTACCTGATCGTTGCGGCTTCGGCCAGAGTGGAGTTTTCCGGCGACAGCCCCAACCTTCTCTTTTAGCCGGTTCTCAATGACTGTATGAATATCTTCGTCCTCCCAGTGGGGAACAAGTGTCCCTGTCGTAAGTTCATTCTCAATTTCCCTGAGTCCTGTAATAATCTGGGCTGCATCTTCAACACTGACAATATTCTCTTCGGAAAGCATGGTGACATGGGCAATAGAGCCCTGAATATCCTCTCGATAGAGCTTTTTATCGACATGAACCGACGATGAGAACAAGAGTGCGTCGCGGTCAAAGGGTAATGAAAATCGGCTCTGCCAGAGTAATTCTTTTTTGCTGTTCATAGAGGTATTGATTGTTTAGGAAATTTAATTGTCCTTCAAGATAGTTATTTTTGTCTTTTTGCCTTGTGTCAGCAAACTGGCCCCTGACGGGTGAGTGGGCTTTTTTTCTACTGATTTCAAGCAACGTGCGCAACTCCTCTCAAAAATTACTATCCACCCTGTTTGCAGTATTTATCGGTGAATGAATGAGGTTATTCTTCAAATTTAATTGTACTTTGCAAAAATGGTGATGTGGCTGCTCTTTTTTAAATCCCAGAAGGGCAGAGAACGAGCCAGCATCTCGCCATTATCCTTGGATCCTCCAAAACACTACTGAAACTGCCATGCAGGAAGAAAAAAAAGAGAAGCTGAAAAATCGGGAGGATTTTATTCAGGCGCTTGTTGATGCCTCGCCCGGAGTTATTTGTATTGTTGATAGTAACAGCCGATTTACTGCATGGAATGCCTCTATGCGTGACGAAATTATCTGTAAATCCGACAGCGAGATAGCGGGTAGTGACGCGATAACCATCGTTCATCCGGACGATCGACCACTGATTGAGGAAAAAATCAAGCATGTTTTGACTGACGCTGTTGAAGAGTATGCCGAAGTCAGGATACACTCTTGTGGTGGAGCAAAATTCCGATGGTTTCTCTTGAAGGCCAAAAGGCTGATTATTGATGGCAATCCTTTTTTAATGGCAACGGGTATCGACATCGACGATCGCAAACAGTTTGAATCTCTTGCACTCTTTCGTCAGCGCATCCTCCAACTGGCAGAGTCCAATTTGGCAGAGGAAATCCTGAGAGTCACACTTGACGAAGCCGAAAAGCTTACGGAGAGTACTATCGGTTTCTGTCACATTATCAAAGAGAATCCCGCATCTCCCTCCTTTTGGGTTGCTTCATCAAATATCCAGAAAACGATGTCTGGTGTGGACGCTGACATGCAGCATCCACCATTGGCTGACACTGGATTATGGAGCGGTATTATACCGCAGCAGGCGATGATTATCAATGATTACAGCGCACAAGAATATCTGCAAATCGGGTGGCCAGCCGGTCATCCCGAAATCAGGCGCACGCTTCTTGTCCCCATGTTTCAGGGTGGCAAGGTTATGGCCATTCTTGGAGTAGGAAACAAGCGGGAGGATTATGATGATCATGATCTCAAACTACTCACAAGCCTTGCTGATGTTGCATGGGATATTGTTTCCCGCAAACATGCAGAACTGCGCATGTATGAGATACAGGAAGCATTGACCCAATCGCAAAAAATGGATCTTGTGGGGCAACTGGCCGGTGGGATAGCCCGCGACTTCAACAATATGCTTGGTGTGATTCTCGGTAATATCGAAATGGCTCTCGATCAAACGCCAGCTCCTGATGAGTCCTTGCAATACAACCTCAAGAACATTCTTGTGGCGGCCAACCGTTCTGCCGATCTTACCCGTCAACTTCTGGCCTTTGCCAGAAAGGATACGGTAATGCCAATAGTTGTAGAGCTGAATGCCCTGGTTGATAAGATGCTCACTGTTCTGCAGCAATTGATTGGTGAAAATATCACCATTATCTGGCAGCCCGATACCGTTCCTGCTTTGGTAAAAGCCGATCCTTCACAACTTGACCAGATTCTCGTCAACCTTTGCCTCAATGCCCGTGACGCCATCACCAACGTCGGCAGCATCGCCATTGAAATCGGCGAGTACTGTGAACACAGAATTAGTCATACTCCTCACCATTATTGCAAAGTTCCCGGCGACTACGTAACACTTTCAGTCACTGATACCGGCAAAGGTATAGAAAAAGAGCATCTCCCCCATATTTTTGAACCCTTTTTCACCACCCAAAAAAAAGGAAAAGGTATTGGCATGGGGCTTTCGACCGTCTATGGTATTGTCAAACAGAACAAAGGTTGTATTGAGTGCAGAAGCGAAGAGGGGGCGGGAACCACCTTTAAGATCCACCTGCCACGATACCAGGAGGAGGTACAGGTTGAGAGAGGCACGCACAAACAATCGTCATCCGCAGGTCACTACGGCAAAGAAACCATACTAATTGTTGAAGATGAGCCGGAAATTTTGGTACTCTGTAAGGATGAGCTTGAAAATAAGGGATACAGGGTACTCACGGCAGCTTCACCCCATGAAGCAATGCAGCTTGCCGAAGAGTCGGCGGGAGTTATCGAACTTCTTTTGACGGATGTCGTCATGCCAGGAATGAATGGGTGTGATCTTTTCAAAAAGCTTCAACCGATCAATCCTTCACTCAACGTGCTCTTTATGTCAGGCTATTCAAGCGACATTGTTGCTTACAATAACCTGCTTGACGAAGGAGTTAATTTTATCCAGAAGCCCTTCTCTCTTAAATCGCTCTCCAGGATGGTGCAGAATATGCTGAGTCAATCTTGAATTTTCGCTACAGGAGCAACGTGGCGAGAGTAGAAGCCACCGCCGCGCAGGCCGGGGGTATGTATGGCCTGCGTGGATGGCTGATGGGTGCGGCTCTTATTTGGCGGAGTGCACTTCGCTGAAGGTTTTCAGACCAAGTCCATAGAGGTGGATAAAACCTGCTGCGGCCTTGTGGTTGAAGGTGTCGGCTTCGGTGTAGGTGGCAAGCTCTTCGTTGTAGAGCGAGTACGGGGAGTTGCGGCCAAGCAGGGTAACACCACCCTTGTAGAGCTTGAGGCGCACAAGACCGGTCACCGGGTTCTGCGTTTCATCGACGAAAGCATCAAGTGCTTTTCTCATCGGCGAGAACCAGAGTCCGTTATAGATGATGTTTGCGTAGTCCTGGCTGATGTTCTTCTTGTACTGGAAGACCGATTTTTCGAGCGTCAGGCGCTCCAGTTCACGGTGTGCGAAGTGCAGGATGGTTGCTGCCGGGGCTTCATAAATTTCGCGTGACTTGATGCCGACAACGCGGTTCTCGATCATGTCGAGGCGTCCGACGCCGTTGGCCGCACCGATTTCGTTGAGGCGGATGATGAGGTCGAGGCCACTCATCTTTTTGCCGTCAAGCGAGACGGGAACACCTTTTTCAAATTCAATATCAACAACCGTTGGAGTGTTTGGCGCATTTTCAAGTGACGTGGTGATCTGGTAGGCATCTTCGGGAGGTGCAACAATCGGATCTTCAAGCACACCGCACTCAATGCTGATACCCCAGATGTTCTCGTCAATGGAGTAGGGGTTTTTCTTGGTAG
>CAILXB010000030.1 GCA_903838025.1 uncultured Chlorobiaceae bacterium | reverse complement strand
AGGGGTGGATATGGAGCAGGTCAAACGGTGGTACAACGGCTATAACTTTTTGGGTGACAGGGTCTATAACCCTTTCGATATTCTGCTTTTTATCAAGAACCATTATGTGTTCGATAATTACTGGTTTGAAACCGGTACGCCGCGTTTTTTGGTTGAGTTGATCAAAAAAAACAGCTATTTCATTCCTGGTTTTTTGAATCTCAATGTTGACAAAAGTTTGGTCAACAGTTTTGACATTGAAAATCTTGATCTGGAGGCTCTCTTGTTTCAGACTGGCTATTTGACCATCAAGCGGTTGATACAGGAGGAGATGGGAGTGGTGTATGAGTTGGGATTTCCCAACAAGGAGGTGCAGATCAGTTTCAACAATTATATTTTGCGTTCGATGACCAGCGGTTCACAAAAAGAGCTGATTCGTAGTGAGCTGTTTGATATTATTGAGGCTGGAGATGTTGAAGGTCTGGAACCCGTCATCAAACGCCTTTTTGCAAGCATTGCCTACAACAACTTCACCAATAACGACATTGAGCGTTACGAGGGCTTTTACGCCAGTGTGCTCTACGCCTGTTTTGCCAGTATCGGGGTCGATATCATCGCCGAGGACGTCAGTAACAAAGGCAGAATTGACCTGACCTTGATGGCCGGGGGGAGAACCTTTCTCTTTGAATTCAAGGTGTGCGACGGGGAGCCACTTGAGCAGATCAAAAGAATGAAATATTACGAGAAATATAGTGGCGAGCGCTACCTGATTGGCATTGTCTTTGACCCCAAGGCAAGAAACGTCAGCAGGTTTGAGGTTGAGAAGTTGTAATGATCGCAAAAAATATTCAGGTTATGCAATACGTTTGTTGATGCCGCCGTAACGCGTTGGCTCGCGCATTACCTGAGTGGTGTTGCGCCAGCTCTCCCGAACACAACATCAACTGCAACGTCTTTTTAAATAATAGGTGCGTATGATCTCCTTATGATTGAAGGCAAGTGGAAGGGTAAGTGCTTCAGAGAGGGAAAACCAGGCGATCTCTTCTACCTCATCCGGCATTAACTCTGTCGATCCAATCCCTTTGCCGTAGAATGCAAGCGCCACTGCATGAAAGTTGTACTCCGGAAAGAGTTCGTTAAAATAATGGAGAAAAACCGGTGACGCAAAGAGGAGTCCGGTCTCTTCCTTTACCTCCCGCACCACAGCCTCCTCGGCCGTCTCGTAATCGTCAATGTGTCCTCCCGGCAAGCACCAGTGCCCCTGAAAGGGAGAAACACTTCTTTTCGTCAGCAGGATGATATCGCGTTTGTCATCATCCGGTATGATGATCGCTGCAACGGTGGCTTTTGTCATGCTGTCGTTTTATTTTGGTTGATTGAAACGGATTTGAAGAAGGGGAAAGATGGCAAAAAAAGATGATATACCGGTATGGTTGTGGATACGTTTTACCCGAAAAAATCGTTACAGCTTGAAAGTATTGCTAAAAAAGGTTTAAATACTTGGTACCATGGGATCACACTCCCTGACCTACAAACAAAGCATTCCGGTCTCAATAGTGGAAGCTTGGGACTTTTTTTCTTCTCCTGCCAACTTGGCACGGATAACGCCGCCGGAAATGATGTTCAGGATAACCAATGGCATCAGCGAACAGAAGATTTATGAGGGAATGCTGATCAGCTATACAATCTATCCCTTCATGATGTTACCGGTGCAGTGGGAGACCGAAATAGTCAAAGTTGACAGGCCGTTTCAGTTCGAAGATCGTCAGAAATCGGGACCATATCAAAGCTGGCATCACCGTCATCAGTTTTGTGAAATTCCGGGTGGTGTTGAAATGACCGACCGAATCGACTATGTCATGCCGATGGAGATGTTCGGCGACCTGGTTGATTTCCTGATTGTCAGTCGCAGGCTTGAAGAGGTTTTTCTGTTCAGAAGAAAAAAAATAGAGGAGATTTTAGGCACTCTGTGAACTGTTCAATAGAGAAACGGGAGAGGTTGCAATGGATGGAACATTTTCGCTGGCCGGTATAGCGGCTTTTTTTGCCGGTGGTCTGGCGCTTTTTCTCTATGGGATCCGCATGATGAGCAGTGGCCTGAAAAAGGCATCAGGTGCGCGGATGCGACGAATGATATCGAAGGTGACTGGCAACAGCTTTTACGGAATGCTGGCCGGAGCGTTTGCCACTATGGTTGTCCAGAGCAGCAGTACCATTATTGCGATTCTTGTCGGGCTGGTGCACTCCCGGCTCATGAGCAGCACGCAGTCGCTGGCCATCATTCTTGGTGCTGAAATTGGGACAACAGCTATGGCTCAGCTTGTAGCCTTTCGGCTGCAAGATTATGCCCTGATCATTTTTGCAGTTGGTTTTGCCTTGAACTCTCTGGGAAAATCGGAACCCCTTCGTTTTACCGGCGAGGCGCTTTCAGGGTTTGGCCTTCTTTTTTTCGGACTCAAGGTTATGTCGGAGGCGGTTGCTCCCCTCGAAAGCTACGCCCCCTTTCTCTCCCTGCTGCGTTACCTTGAAAATCCCCTTCTTGGCGTTGCCGCAGGGATGTTGCTGACCGCTTTGATGCACAGCAGTGCTGCCTTTATCGGCATTATCATAACGCTTGCCCTGCAGGGAGCATTGACGCTTGAGGCCGGAATTGCATTGCTGCTTGGAGCCAATATCGGCACCTGTATTACTGCGGTGCTGGCAAGTGCCGGAATGCAGCGTGCAGCAAAAAGGGTTGCACTGGCGCAGGTGCTTTTCAATGTGGCCGGTGTGCTCATTTTTCTTCCCTTCATTGAGCAGTTTGCAGAGGTTATCCGCATTATTTCACCCTCAGCAGCGGGTGCAGGTGCCGCAAGGTTTGCGCATGAAGTGCCGAGGCAGATCGCCAATGCCCATTCACTGCTCAATATTTTCATGGCCTTTTTTATGCTTCCCTTTCTTGCGCCCTTCGACCGGTTGCTTTACCGGATTCTTCCGGACGACCAGCAGGAGACAAGGCTCATTCCGGCAGTCTGGTATCTGAAAGAGTCGGCACTCTCCACTCCTGTGCTCGCACTCGGCTATGTAAAAGCTGAAGTGGCAAGAATGGGGAGCATTGCCGCCAAAATGGTGCATGCCTCGCTCTATCCTTTTCTCAGCAGTGATCCCGGCCATGACGAGGTTTTCCCGAAACTCTCCGTCATCAAGGGGATGAGCATGAGAGAGGAGAAGCTTGATTTTCTCGAAACCCGAATCTCCGAGTATCTCATCAAAATCAGCCGAAGTGCGCTCAGCGAGCGTGAGTCGAGGGAGGTCTTCGCACTCATGAATATCGTTAAGGGGCTCGAATCAATCGGTGATGTTGTTGAGAGTGTTGAAGGAAAGCTGCTTGAAAAAAAACGAAGAGTGGAGAGCGATCTGAGCCAGGAGGGCAAAGATGAGCTGAAGGAGATACACCGTCTGGTTTGCCGGGAAGTTGAGCAGATTGCCGATGCCCTCAAGGAGATGGATGCACTGAAGTCCGGTTTACTTCTTCAGGGTGATGAGTACTTTAAAGGGCTCGTGGCGAAGGCTGAAACCGCCCATTTGAAAAGGGTTTTCCTCATTCGCGAAGCAGAGCTGTCACACGATATGCACATGGAACTTATCAACCTCTTTGAACAGGTTCACCATTATTGCAAGAGTATCGCGCAAAGCATCGTGAATGCTGTGGAGAGTTAAAATCTGCTTCCCGCTGTACAACAGATTCCGCTGAAAACCCTGTCAAGGTTGAACTCTCTGATTTGCTTAATTCAGGGTGATATATGTATACTCCTGTGAATCGATCATTCATTGACGCAGGATCAATAATGCAAGCTGAAAAATATCTTTTCGCCACAACACCCCTCCTTGGCAGCATCCTCAGGAAGAGGGCGGTGGAGCGCCTTTTTTCGAGCAACAGCCGTGAAGCCGCAGTTTCGCTGGCGGGCGCGGTAGAAGAGAGGCATCCAGAAGCCGATGCGATATTTCACCGTCTTCTGCTTTTGCAGCACAGCAGCCAGCCTGTCATGCACAGCGCAGT
>CAILXB010000029.1 GCA_903838025.1 uncultured Chlorobiaceae bacterium | reverse complement strand
GAACTCCTCCTCGGTTGGAGCAACCATCTTGATGGAGCGCTCTGCGAGGTTGCCGTGGCCGATTTCGCGGCGTCCGATACTTCCAAGGCGTCCGCATTCACCGACGCTGAAAGGAGGGAAGTTGTAATGGAGATAGAATCTTTTGTCGGCACTGCTGGTGAGGGTATCAACCGACTGGGCATCTTTTTTGGTGCCGAGCGTGATGGTGACCAACGCCTGGGTCTCTCCTCTGGTAAAGAGGGCGGAACCATGGGCTCTCGGGATGATTCCAAGTTCGATGCTGATAGGGCGTACCTGGTCGAGGGCGCGGCCATCAAGGCGTTTTGCGTCGTCAAGGATCATGTGGCGCATCATCCTCTTTTCGACGGCATGAATCTGCTCGTCGATGATATGATGGTTCAGGCAGAGTGCTTTTGAGGGGTCGGCTGCGATATCTTCGTTGCTGATGGCCGACTTGAAGTGCTCAATGGTAGCCTCTATGGTTTCGCGATAGATATGGGCGGTCTGGTCAGCGCGCTCTTCCTTCTGGAGCGGAGTGTAGGCAAGCTCCTTGAGGCGGCTTTCGCAAAGTCCACGGACAGTTTCGGTAAGCTCTGCCGGAATGATGGTCGGGGCAAACGGGCGGTTTGGTTTTGCCACTTCTGCCGCAATCTCATTCTGGAGGGCACAGAGTTTGCGGATGGCTGCGTGACCGAACTTGATGGCGTCAAGCATCTCTGCTTCAGAAATCTCTTTCATTTCGCCTTCGAGCATGCAGATGGTATCTGTTGTGCCTCCGATACAGATGTCAAGGTCGCTGCTGGCCAGTTCATTGATATCAGGGTTGATGATAAAGAGGCCGTTGATTCTGCCTACTCGCACTTCAGACATTGGGTTGTGGAAAGGAATATCGGAGACCATGATGGCCGTTGATGCTGCCAGGCCGCCGAGCACATCGGCATCATTGATCTGGTCAGAAGAGATTACCGTTATAATGATCTGGGTTTCATAGAGGTAGCCGTCAGGAAAGAGCGGACGGAGTGCACGGTCGATAAGGCGGGCTGAAAGAATCTCTTTTTCGGAAGGGCGGCTTTCACGTTTGAAAAAACCTCCGGGGAATTTGCCGGCAGCCGAATATTTTTCGCGGTATTCAACCTGAAGGGGAAAGTAGTCCTGATTGGGGGGAGGTGTTTTTTTGCTTGAAACAACCGTTGCAATGACCATGGTGTCGCCAAGACGGACAACGACAGCGCCATCGGCCTGTTTTGCCATTTTTCCGGTTTCAATCGAGATAATCTTGCCCTGGCCGAGATCAATTTCTTTGTTGATAATCATGGATATCGTGTGATAGTAAGTGATAAAAATGTTGTCCGGTTGTTTTCAGGCAATGAACAAGTCCCGAAATATAACACAAAAAAATCTCTTCCGGTAACCTGATCTCAGGCTCTTAACAGGCCCGGATTTTACCATTATCGATAAGACGGACCGCTCCGCAGTAAGCTGCAAGAAGCAGGCGGTACTCTTTTCCCTCTTCCGCCCTCTCTGCCTGTTCAAAGCGCTCTTCATCAACAAAAAGGACATAATCGGTGCGGCATCCCGGTGTTGAAGCAATCATCTGCTCAATCTCTGCGGCAATCGCCACAAGGTCTCTCTTGTTGCTGGTAATGCTCTTTTCGGCATGGCAAATTCCCTGGTAGAGGATGGTGGCGGCGCTGCGCTCCTGGCTTGAGAGGTAGATATTTCTTGAGCTTATCGCCAGCCCGCTCTCTTCTCGGACAACTGGCGCGGCAACAACCGTTATGTCGAGATCAAGATCTTGAACAATTTGGCGGATAATGGCGAGTTGCTGCGCATCCTTTTCGCCAAAGAACGCCCTGTGCGGTTTGGTGATATGAAAGAGTTTGGTCACGATAGTGGCCACACCGTTGAAATGGCCCGGTCTTCGCTCTCCTTCAAGCCGCTTGCCGAGAGCGCCGCACTCAAGGGTGGTCTGATAGTTTTCGGGGTAGATGTTTTTGGCTTCGGGGGCGAAGAGGTAATCGACTCCGGCAGCTTTTGCAAGGGCTACATCCTGTTCGAATGGTCTGGGGTATTGGTGAAGGTCTTCGTTCACCCCGAATTGCGAAGGGTTGACAAAAATTGTAAGAATAACGGTGCCTGAGCTTTGCCGTGCAAGCTTGACAAGGCTCAGATGCCCTTCGTGCAATGCCCCCATGGTCATGACGACGCCGATGAGCTGGCGGTTGAGCCGCAGTTTTTCGGCGATTGCCTGCATCTGGCAGGGTTCAGTGATGATCTGCATCTTCTTCTTCTGGTTTGACTGTTTTTTTTCCGGGAGGGTGAACCACCACGACAAACTCTCCCCGTGCTTTGCCGTCGGCAAGACGCTGGCGGATCTCTTCAATGGTGCCCGTTATGTACTCTTCATGTATTTTGGTCATCTCCCGTCCAATAAAGACCTGGGCATCTGGTACAACGTTGCCCAGTTCATCGAGGAGCTTCATGATTCGGAAGGGCGACTCGTAGACAACAAAGGTGGTTTGCAGCGCGGCGAGGTATTCAAGACGGCTTTTGCGCCCCTTTTTATGCGGCAGAAAGCCTGCGAAAAAAAAGTTGTTGACCGGAAGCGGACAGGCTGAAAGTGCCGCAGTGAGAGCGCTCGGCCCGGGAACGGGGATAACCAGCAGCCCTCGATCATGCAGGGCGTGCAGGAGGGCATAGCCGGGATCGCTGATGACGGGGGTTCCTGCGTCGGTGATGAGTGCAACATCGGTGCCCTCTTCAAGCAGGGCCACAATCTGGCTGATGGCTCTCGGCTCATTGTAGTTGTGGTAACTGATGAGTCTTTTGCCGGAAATATCGAAATGGCGAAGCAGAATCGATGCCCTTCGCGTATCTTCACAGGCGATTGCTCCCGATTCCTTCAAAATTCTTATGGCTCTCAGGGTGATGTCTTCGAGGTTGCCCAGCGGCGTCGCAACAACGTAGAGCGTTCCGGTATGTAACTGATCAGTTTGCAAGGGCAAAAGATGGGCTTGAACAAAGGGTTTGTTATGGTAGATTCACAATGGTTTTAGTATAATAATAAAAAATACGATAAACAGCGTTCAGTCAAAGATGAAGGATCAAGTAAGGTT
>CAILXB010000028.1 GCA_903838025.1 uncultured Chlorobiaceae bacterium | reverse complement strand
TCTTTTTTGATGCCGAACACTTTTTTGACGGCTACAAAAACAACCCCGAATTTGCCCTCAAAATGCTCCTTTCAGCCGTTGAGGGTGGTGCTTCAAGAATTGTGCTCTGCGACACCAACGGAGGCTCACTGCCCCATGAGGTGACCGATATCGTCGCCCATGTCCTCGCCGTTACCGGAGTACCCGTGGGCATTCACAGCCACAATGACGGCGACCTGGCCGTGGCAAACTCTCTTGCCGCTGTCATAGCCGGTGCAACCCACATCCAGGGAACCATCAATGGTATCGGCGAACGGTGCGGCAACGCCAACCTGATCAGCATTATTCCGAACGTCATGCTGAAGCTGCAACGCTCCTTCACCTTTGTTGAGCATCTTACACCGCTCACCTCACTCTCGAAGTTTGTCTATGAGATTCTGAACATGCCGTCGAACACCCGGGCACCCTTTGTCGGAAAATCGGCCTTTGCCCACAAGGGCGGCATCCACGTCAGCGCCGTGATGAAAGAGAGTTCTCTCTACGAGCATATCGACCCCACACAGGTCGGTAACCGCCAGCGGGTGCTTGTTTCTGAACTTGCCGGCCAGAGCAACATCCGTTACAAGGCGCAGGAACTTGGCATCACCCTGCCCGATAAAAGCGAGCTCTTCAAAAATATTGTTCACCACATCAAAGAGCTTGAACACGAAGGGTACCAGTTTGACGGAGCCGAAGCCTCATTTGAACTGCTCCTGCACAAAGAGCTTGGCAACTTCACTCCCTTCTTTGAAGTGCTTGAAACCAAGGTGCATATCGAGTCGGGCAAGGATGCCAAAAACGTTGACCAGGCGGTACTCAAAGTCAAGGTTGGAGAGGAGATCGAGCATATCGCCGCAGATGGTGACGGCCCGGTCAACGCCCTCGACAAGGCGCTTCGCAAGGCACTGATCCACTTTTACCCCGAAATCAAAAGCATCAAGCTGGTTGACTACAAAGTGCGTGTACTCGAAGAAAAACGGGGAACCAGCGCCAAGGTGCGGGTACTGATTGAATCGAGCAACGGCCACTACACCTGGGGCACGGTCGGCGTCTCGACCAACATTATTGAAGCGAGCCTTCATGCACTGCAGGACAGCATGAACTACCACCTCTTTACCCTGAAGGCGGCACTGCCGAAGAGTGCAGCAGCCACTTTTGCATAAACAAACACGTCTTTGGCAGCATACCCTTTTATGCTGCCAAAGACTTACCGATTTCACAAAAGAACCCTACTACAAAAAACCGTGCCGTAGCCGGCAACGTCATCAATCAGGCCTGGCCATTCGCAACAGCCGTATGTGCGTCGTCTTTCTTCAGAATGCCATCCTCAACCATCTTGTTGATCGCCTGTGAAAGTTGCTCGTGGGTACGAAGCAGCGCAGGCAGTGAAAGGGCCAGTGCACCAACCTGGCGGATGTTGGCCTTGTCGTTTTCGATTTGTGTGATATTGACAAGATCAAGACGGATAATGCCATCGATCAGTGTAATATTGGCAACTCCGTCAGTATAGATAGTCTGCATGTTCTTTCTCCCTAAAAAAATGGTTTGTATTTTTATTTACGTGACACAACGAAGCCCCAATATATTAACTGCAAGCATTTTTTTACAGAATAATTTACCGGGCGGCAAGCTCTTCCTCTCATCACTGCCAAATAATCATGCCACCTCTATGAGCAAAGGTCACAGAAAACGAACCAGAAGAAAAAGACCAAGCATGGTAAACGCTATGGCAATTTTTATGGCTGAACCGGCAAGAAGCCCAAGCCATGTGCCGATTGCAGCAAGTCCAGCATCCTTGAGATCCCGACGGGCAATCAGCTCGCCAAGAAGCGCTCCAAAAAAAGGTCCGGCAACGATTCCGGGAATACCGAAAAAAATTCCGCAAACCGCTCCAATCGACGCACCGATGAGAGCATAGCTGCTTGCACCGAATTTTTTTGCGCCGAGCACTCCGGAAATCAGATCAATCAGCCAGGCAAAAAACGCGAGCAGCGCAAGAACAGTTATTGTCTTCCACCCAACATAAACAAAATGCTCGGCCCATGCAGCAACCACAAGACCGGAAAAAATCAATATAATACCCGGCAAAGCGGGTAACACCAGCCCGGCAAAACCGATAACCACAAGAATCGCAGCGAGCATCCACAGCAGCAGGGTCATCTCCATCATTTCTTAACGTCCATCTGCCAGAGAGGTAAGATATCGGTGAGCATAGAGCTTATCGACTTTTGAGAGTTCAATCAGTTGGTCCAGAAAAATCATCGGGATTCCGTATTGCAGACAAATCCGATCAATCATCATCGTCCACAAATGCGCTGTCATCTCGGCATCTGCCAGCGCACGGTGAAACGTTCCAGCCTCCGGGATACCCAAATGTGATACCAGCGTCTGCAACTTATGGTTCGGAGAATCCTGATAAATCCTCCTTGACACAAGCAGAGAGCAGCAACAGTCGCCAGTATATGCCCGTTTTGCTCGTTTCAGCTCGAAATCCAAAAAGCGCTTGTCGAATGCCGCATTGTGCGCAACAATATTATGACCGGCTATAAACTTCGAAAACTCGGCCATCACCTCTGCGCAGCAAGGCTGGCCTTTCAGCATCTCATTGGTAATACCAGTATAACCCTCAATAAACCGGCTGATACGGAAACCAGGATTCATCAGCTTTTGAAAGCGGGCGACAATCACCCCGTGCTCGACAAGCACCGCACCAATCTCGATAGCCCGGTCACCATACTGCGGCGACAAGCCCGTCGTCTCAAAATCGAGCACCACCACACTATCCGCCAACGTTCTCTGCATCAAAGAATTACCAAATATTATTACACCAGCTCCCGTTGATATCAAAAAGCCATAGAATGCAGGCATCTGAATCTAAAACAACAATGTCGCCAAAACAAGAGAGACAACAAACAAGATATTCTTATTAACGGGAAAAAAGCAGTAAGAATATATTAAGGAATGAGGTATGAAGAAAAATTATGGCCTTTTTCCATTGCTTCTTTCATTAAAAGCTTTAATGAGCGTTTAGGTTTAGCTACCAAATAAATCTGATATGAAAAAAGAGAACGACTCAGAGAGATCAGCCACCTGTTTACTGCTGTAATCCAGCCAGAGATAGGGTTATAGCCTAACGCCAGTGTAATGGGAGCTGGAATACCTTCCATACGCATGACTTCAAAGCCCGCTTGTTCAAAAAGTCTTTTGAACGTTTTGAAGGTGAATAAACGAGTATGCGTCATATCTAAAATCCCTCGCTTTCCGTAGTTAAACTGGCCAAATAAAAGCGAAGCTCTCATCGGAAAGAAGGCAATATTTCCAGTGCTGGCAATAATTTGAGAATCAGGAGAAAACTGGCAAGCTAAATAAATTTTTTCAAGAAAAATCTCTGGTTGAGCCAGGTGTTCAAGCACATCATGCATAAGAATATACTCATAAATACCAGGATCTATTGGTAACTCTTCATCATTAAGGTCGCACTGGTAGAAAGGAAAAGTGACCTTGTCATCGTCCTTCGGGTAAAATTGATCCACGCCGCATACGCGACAGGATTTATTGCTTAACTCTTTCAAAAGAGCCCCCGATCCGCAGCCAAATTCAAGAACTTTAGAACCGTGGGGGATTCTTTTTAGTGTGCGCCGAGATGGACTGTCTATGTCCAGTTTTGGCTCATAATTCCCGCTACAAGTATGCTGGTGAATACTGTCGAACTTGCGTTCGTAAAAAAGGCCAAGGTGCTGCGCTCTTGCTTTAATGGTAGAAATGACTACATCTAAAGCATACCCAAGTCCATTTACATAGCAAATTTCGTCCCCATAATATGTTGGTATAGGGCGTTCTACAATACGGAATCCAAAAAAAAGTAATTGAATTATTATTTCGGTATCAAAATGGAAATTTGACGTATTTAAATGAAAAGGAATTTGCTTCAAGGCATGCACGGAGTACACCCTGTAACCAGAGTGAAATTCGCTTAAAGAGCTTTTTAACATGCTATTTTGAAAAAAAGTCAAAATTTTGTTACCGGAATATTTATAAAGAGGCATCCCTCCTTTGAGCGCCCCGAAAGGTGTCAGCATTCTGGATCCAAAGACGGCCTCTGCATCGCCCTTTAAAACAGGTGCTATGAGATCCCGCAAACATTCTGGATCATATTGACCATCGCCGTGGAGGAGTGCAACGCAGTCAAAATCTTGATCAATAGCGAATTGGTAGCCTATCTTCTGATTTCCACCATATCCCTGATTTTCGGGATTTACCAAAACATGAGTCTTGAATTTGATTTGGTCACTCTTTATTGCCGCAAAGCAGCGTAATACGGTGTCGTCAGATGATTTATCATCTATAATTAACACTTCGGCTTCATATTCACTGAGAAGATCACAAGGGATACGCATGAGGACGTTTTTAATCGTACGTTCTGCATTGTAAGCTACTATAAGAATTAAAATTTTAAGTTTCTGATCCATTGATTAATTTTTCTTTTTAAGAATTGTATCCGCGTTAGTCTACAACCTTGAATACTTTGATTTTGCCTTCAAGATATTTTGGGACTGCATATATTTGAAGCCATGCCGGGATTTTTCCATTCCAAAGCTGGTGATGAAAAATTTCACCTGAATTTTGAGTATCCTTAATATTACGGATAAAAAAATCACTAATCCCATACTCTGGTCGACCTATTAATATTACTTGTATACCTCTGCGACGGATAATCATATAAGCATCCTCTTCCCTTTTTGCATTCATGACGTAATAGGTATCGAGTATGCCAGAAACGTTACGATGCGATGGTGTCCCAATCACTTCGTGCGAGGTTTTGTAAAGGAGTAACGGGCCAAGGTAGATACTCGTAAGTATTCGACGAGGTTTATTTTTGAAAAATGGATCTTCGTTAAGATAGTGACAAATTTGAGATAAAAATTTACTGTCACCTAATATCATTTGATCTTTTTCAGCGTGGAAAGCTATAGCAGGCAATAAAAAACAAAAGCAGCAAGTTACAATTAATACAGCTCTGGCTATAACATTATATGGCAGACGAAAATTTTGAGTGATGAAAACGAAGGGGAGATAGATTGCATAAGAGATGGGAATAAGTGCGCATAGTGTGGCGTATGTAATCATGCGGAAGGTAAAGACTGACATACCAATAAAAGCTATGTTGAGAAGCGTTATAAATATCCACGCTTGTCTTTCTTTAGCAATACTATGCCATGCGAGAAAAATACCAAGAGGTACTCCAGGTAGCGTCATTGCCCAATATGCAAGAGCTGATTTTGGTAAATTGAATAATCCAGTAAACTCTGTCGTTTCATTTAAATAGATTAATTTGACTGCAGGATTTACTTCAGAAAGAGGATTTTTGAAAAATAGCGGAAAGAGCTCGTGCATCAACAAAATGCAGGCAATAGCTCCAATTATTGACGCAATGATTCGACCAATTTTCTTTTCCAGGAAGTTGGTGCATTTGCTTGCGAGAGCAACAAGTACCCAAAAAGAGGTCGTAGTGAGCCATAGAAAAACATGGACTATAGAGCGACGATCGTATACAATATCCATGAGCTCATTGGATCGTATATCAATAAACATTGTTAAAAAAGTTGTTACCAATAAAAATAAAGAGAACAGTAAATTCTTGCTTTGATAACTCTTTCCTTCAAGCACCCATGCAAGACCAAAGACGGAAAGGGCTATAAGAACCACTGCAATGCTTTCAATGCCAAACCAAATTGCAATACCACCTACGATACCACAAATGGAAAATATTTTCCCGTTTCCACTCAAAATTGACTTGATAACCAGAGCGATAAACAACGAAAAAATAAAAAGAAGACTGCCGTGGTGATCAGGCACTCCTGTAATAAAAATAGAATTCAAATGTAATTGAAAAGGCAACATGATTCCGAAAAGAGATGCCTGTATATCTCCAATCAAATCACGTAAACCCCAGAAAAGGAGGAGAAACGACAACACATGTAAAACCGGGTTAACAACAATGGCCCACCAGAAAAGCGCAACGTGAAAATCAACAAATAAGGATCCTATGTATGCACCAGCATATAATATCAAATCAAAGGATCTTGTCCAGTGAAGGCTTTCGCCATACGGTGCATTACTGCGAGGCAGAGCAGTATCGTATATGTTGCCGGAATTATATAAATTTTCAACTCTCAAGAGATGCCAGTAACCATCGAAATCTCTTATTGTTATTTGATGGAGAATTGAGTCTTGATTAGTGATGAAAATGGTAATATGAAAAATTAAAATTACTATAACTATAAAAAAGGGATGAAATCCTTTATCGTTGTCGGCAGGAAATTCCAACTTCATGTTACTCATATTTTAAAGCTATTTCTAAGGAATTTTAGATCATCGAACTTGTTTCTTTGTGGAGTTGCACCTATTTTCCATGACAGTAGGCAGTGCGGGGCGGCTTAGGCCACAATAAGCATCTGCATCGAGCTTTATGGGGGAATAGAAGCAGCCTGCAAGCCCCATACCAGTGCCGCCACCACAATGGCGGGACCAAATGGCCACTCAGCCTGGCTGTTAAGGCCTTTGAAACGGCGCCACACCACATACCAGACCACAGTAAGCAGACTGGCCCACAACACCACATACAGCACGCCAACAACGCCCCACCAAGTGGCGAGTGCGGCCAGGAGTTTGAGGTCTCCACCACCGATACCACTTTCGCCTTTGATGCGCTGGAACACCAAGGCCAGCCCACCCATCAGGCCCAGCACCACGGCGGCAGATACTACACTAACGAGCAGGCTGTGCGGGGTAAACCCGGCATAACTGCTTACCAGGCCTGCTACCCCCAGCGGCAAGACAACCCAGTCGGGCAACAAGGTGGTGTCCCAGTCAATGAGGGCGAGCAACACCAGAGTGCTGGCCAAACTGACCCCTGGTAGCGTGGCCCAGAATGTCGGGTGGCTGGCGGTGTCGGCCGCACAGGCCCACAAGCTGGCGTTGACCACCGGCACCCATAAGCGTCGGACCAGCGGAATGGGCTGCTCCAGGCCGCCACCGGGGCCCTGCCATGCGTGCAGGGGGGCTTTGCAGCACTGCAACACCTTGCGCGGAATAATGCGGGCCAAGGGCACCAGCCACAGCCCCACCCACGCACCGGCCAACCACCATGGCCAGTGTGCCCACAGGAAACGAAACATGCAACTGTGGCTCATGGCAAAGGTTTTGTGGAGAAGACTCGAATCATCTGAATAATTGCCGGACCCAGGAGCACCATCAAGAGCGTCGGAAAAATGAACAAAATAAGCGGCAGCAACATTTTGACGGGGATTTTGGCGGCAACCTCTTCGGCGCGTTGATAGCGGCGTGAGCGCATCATGTCTGACTGTACACGCAACGATTCGACCAAGCTAATGCCAAATTGGTCAGCCTGTACGAGCTTGGATACGAGGTCTTTCAGGTCTTCGAGGCCTGAGCGCAGTGCCAGGTTGCGCAAGGCTTCGATGCGGGTGGCGCCAGCACGCATTTCGAGGGCCGAGAGGGAAAACTCTTGAGCCAAGTCGGAGTAGGTACGGGCCATTTCGTGCGATATGCGAGCAATGGCGGCGTCTACGCCCATGCCCGACTCGGTGCAGATGACCATGAGGTCGATCATGTCGGGCAGGCTTTTACGCATGCGTTCGAGACGATTTTTGGTGCTGAAATGCAGGAACATTTCGGGCAGGTAGTAGCCTGCTACGGCTATGAGCAGCACCAAAATCATGGCACGAGCGAAGGGTATGTGAGGCTGGGTGAAATAGAAAAACAAAGCCAGCACCATCGGTAGCACCAGTGTGAACAGGGTTTTAGCGGCAAAGTAGTACAGAGGTGCGTTTTTGTTGCGAATCCCGGCTTGCAAAAATTTGAGCGAAACACTGGAGCTTTGCCACCCATCTTCCGGAAGCGAAAATTTAGAGAGGATGTTGATAACTTTGGATACTTTATTGGTGTTGGCCGTCTTGGACAAGGAGGTATCAGTTGGGGCCTGGCCTTGGCGAACAATTTGAGTAAGGCGTTTTTTGAGGGAGTTATCGACCATCCAATTGTACAACGCGAGCACAACCGAGGCGACAGCGGCCCCCGAGAGCACAATGGTCAGAAGTTGCAGAATGGCTTCCATGTGTTTTTGGTATGTATAGGGGTTAAACCTTGATCTGAATGATGCGGTTAAGCAGAAAAAAGCCAACAACCATGAACCCGCCACCGATGAAAATAAGGGTCTGGCCTTGGGGTGTGGTCCAGAGCACTGACATGTAGTCGGGGTTTAAGAATGTGAGTACACCGGCGATCACAAATGGCATACTGCCCAGTATCAAGGCTGATGAACGCCCTTCGCTTGAAAGCGTGCGAATTTTGCCGCTCAGTTTAACGCGTTCGCGCATTGTTCTGGCCAACCCATCGAGTACTTCGGTGAGGTTGCCGCCAGTGTCGTGCTGAATCGTGAGCGAAATGACAAAAAAATTAAGATTGTAGCTTTGAATGCGTTCGCCGAGCCGACCGATGGCCTCTTTGAATGGGATACCGAAGGAGATTTCATCAAAAACGGTTTTGAATTCGTGACCTATGGGGTCCGCAAACTCCGTGCTAACCATGCCGATGGCCGAGATAAGTCCATGACCGGCACGCATTGCGCGCGAGATGTAGTCGATCGTTTCCGGGAGTTGCTTTATGAAGGCTTCGCGGCGTTGATTGGCTTGTCGAGATAACCACAGAACCGGCGTGCTGGAGATGGCGACGGCAAGCACGAGGAGGAGTAAGGGGTTCATTGAGCGCAGAAGACCCAACACCACAACCACCGTAAACAATGCCAACATGATGCCTATTAAATGCTTGGCAGTGAGCGGGCTGTAGGCGCGTTGGACGAGGTTTTCGAGTTGCTTAAATATTCTGAAGCGTGAGCGCAGCCATGTTTCGAGTGCACTCTCCTGAGGGCTGCTGAGGCTTTGCCCACCAGAGTAAACGGCGTTGTGGATGGCCTGTAAGCGTTTTTTTTTAGCTTGGTTGCGGCGGTCAAAAAAGTGAACCCACACCCCATAGACCAGCAATATGATCAGCATGACTGCCACAAAAGCAAAAAAGGAAATAAAAAACGTCATCATGATGTGCTCAAAGGTTGGTCGTTGACGCTGGGGTAGAACATGCCGTCACTGAGGACGATGCCGTAGGTGCGGATTTTTTCAGATACTTTAGGACGCACGCCCATGGCACTGAATGTTCCTTGCACGGATCCGTCCGGGTTGGTGCCAGTGCGGTTATAGTAAAAGATTTCCTGGATGCTAATCATGTCGCCTTCTATACCGCTGATTTCCTGGATGCTAATGATTTTGCGGCTACCGTCACTTATTCGAGCGATTTGGACGATAAAGTGAATTGTCGAGGCAATGAGCTGGCGCAGGGCTTTGCTGGGTAGAGTGACGCCACCCATGCCCACCAGGTTTTCGAGCCGGATCAACGCATCCCGTGAGCTGTTGGCGTGAATGGTGGTGAGCGAACCCTCGTGCCCAGTGTTCATGGCTTGTAGCATGTCGACCACCTCGGCGCTACGAACCTCGCCCAGCACAATTCGGTCGGGCCGCATGCGCAAGCAGTTTTTCACAAGGGCACGCATGGTGATTTCGCCTTTACCTTCGATGTTTGGCGTGCGCGTTTCGAGGCGAATGACGTGATCTTGCTGAAGCTGCAGTTCGGCAGTGTATTCGATGGTGACGATGCGTTCGTCGGTGGGAATAAAACTTGATAGAATGTTGAGCAGCGTGGTTTTACCAGAACCAGTGCCACCGGAAATGATGATGTTGCACTTGACTTTAACCAGAGCTGACAATAGTTCGGCCATGGCAGGAGTGAGTGTGTTTTTTTGAATGAGGTCGCGCATTTGCAGGGGTATAACCGAAAAGCGCCGAATGGTGAGGACAGGGCCGTCGAGAGCCAATGGCGGAATAATGGCGTTGACGCGCGACCCATCGGGCAGGCGGGCATCGGCCATGGGGGTGGATTCATCGATGCGCCTCCCCACACGAGAGACAATTTTGTCGATGATTTTCATAAGGTGTGCGTTGTCGTTGAAGCGGATATCGGTGAGCTGAATGCGTCCTTTTTTTTCGACATAGACCTTTTGGTAGCCGTTGACCATGATTTCAGATATGGTGGGGTCGGCAAGCAAGGGCTCCAAAGGGCCCAGACCCATAATTTCGTTTTGGAGGTCGGCCACCAAACTGGCGCGCTCATGAGTATTCAGTGGCATGGCCTCTTCTTCGATGAGCGCGAGAAGCAAGACCCCAAGCTCGTTGCGCAGTTGCCCGGGGGTCAGGCTTTCGATGGAATTGAGATCGATGCGGGTGAGCAGTTTTTGGTGCAACTTCATTTTGGTCGCGTAATAGTCACCCCCTGGGGAAGCATTGATTTTTATCACCGATGCTGCATCAGGCGAAGTCAGAGCCTCAACCTCGTGAGGTTGTGCCTGCGCCTCATCGGTTGCTGGCGACGATGCAGGGGGAACTACTACCCGTTTTGAGGAGAGGTTCCAGCGAGCAATTTGATCTTTAAGCGTTTCCATAGCGAAGGGCGTTTACGACGATTGCTGCCTGTGAGATGCTCGGCCCAATCGACGATGGTTTTGGAAAGTTTGGATTTAGGTGCCACTTGCAAGAAGGACTGACCAATCAAGAGGGATTCTTGCACGGCTTCTGTGTCAGAGGGGATGCGATGGTTAATTGGCCTGCCGATGACTTTTTCGATTTCAGTACTGGAGATGGAAAAACTTGTGTCAGCACGGTTGAGGATGATTTCGACGTGCGTAATGGGTTTTTCAAATTCTTTCCAGAGTTTAAGTAGTTGGCCCGCTCGGCGCAGCGATGGCAGCGATGGAGTGAAAACGATGCAGAATTCGTTAAGGTGTTCGAGTACCCAGATGCCGACTTGGTCGAAAGATGTGCCAAAGTCAACCACAATGTAGTCGTAAAAGGTTGTGGCAATGTGAATGAGTTTGCTCACTCGCTCGGGTTCGATTTGAACGATTTTTTCAAACGTGGTGGGCGAGGGAATGAGGTCGAGCTTAGGGCTGAGATGCTGCACCATGCTGTCGAGTAGCGACTGGTCGAGCCGGTCGGATTGACTTGAGATGTCAGCCAAATCTTGAGGGTGGTTATCTCCGGTGAGGTACATGTCAAGGTCGCCAAAAGGTAAAGAAAGATCGACCGCCAGCACGCGGGTGCCTTTGCGGGGATCTTGAGAGAGCGCAAAGGCTAAGTTCGCCGCTATGAAAGAGCTGCCATCCCCCCCTTTTGAAGAAACAAATCCAAAAATCCGACCCTGACGAATAATGCTGGCGCGTCTGGCACGAAGGAGAGCACGCTCGATAACTTGTTGCAGGGTTTCGGAGGCGCTGTCGACAATGACTTCACGCACACCAGCGCGCATAAGAGATAATAAAAGTTTGGGCTCTGCTTGTTGGTGCAGGGCCACGATGGCGGCAAGCGGCAGAGCGAGGCAGAGTTTCTCTACCTCTTGAATGTAATTGGGGTCGGTGGGGTCAAAGCCCACTAAAAAGACAACGTCTGGTTTCTGGGCTGTGAGTTGGCGCACCATGACCCCTGGCTCCCCCACCAGTCGGACTACCTGGTGTTGACCCAGTTCAAGTTGTATATCGGGAACCTCCCATGATTGGGGAGAGTAAGTAACAATATTCATGGATGTTTATTGTACCAGTATGGGTGAACTGTAGGTGCCGGTGGACACGTTGCCAGCCGGCACGTTGAAGAGGAATTGACCTCTAATGAAGGAGTCTTGGCCATTTTTGTCGATACTAATAATATGAAAACCGACAATCCCTACTATGGGTACATCGGTGTTAGTCAAAATGCTGTTGACCACGAAAAAAGATTTATCTACGTTAGTGGGTACATAGTTGAACAGTGCAGTATGGACGCCCGGTTGGATCCAAATGAGATCGTTGATGGCTAATGGGGTGGTGTTGCCTGAAATGATTAAATCCCTAAAGGTTTGGGTGTTATCTATATCAATTTCAAAGGAGGTCCAACCGCCCATCATCCTGGTGCCGTTTTTAAAGCTAATATTGAAAATGTAGGGTTTTCCTGTGTCGGGATCCAGCTTGGGGGTGTTTGTACTCGCGTTCCAATAATTGTCGTACAAGGCTTTGTTGATGACCACGGGGAAAACGCCCGTACTGCCCCCGGCTTGGGGTAGCACGGCAATAGCACTGGCTTGAATGTTGCTTTGGGAAATACCCAAAAGGGGGGCAAAAAAGAAGTTCAGGGGCCCGCTGTTGTGGGTGCCATCAATAACAATTGTGGCGCGGATAGCGGGGAGATCTCCTGCATTGGGTACGCTGGTGGAGGGACGCAGACTGGGCCAGTAAACAGTTTCAATGGTCGCATCCTGAATCTGCGCCGCATTGGCGTAGTTACTTCGTGCCACAACCAGCGCAGCGGCCCGGGCCGCTGTCCAGTTGTAAGGCTGGTCTGACGGAACAGCAGACGGCTCGCTGATAGAACAAGCGCCGCCCAGAGCCGCAGCGTCGGCTGCGTTTTGAAGTTCAACTTTGGTCAGGTTAAGTCGGGCCAAATCAACCGCCAAAGCGGCAAAGCCCAACAACACCGGCAAGCACAGGGCAAACAAAATGGCGACACCGCCACGCTGGCCGTGGAGCAGTTTTTTGATGTGGTGTGACCATTCCATGGTTATTCGAGCCTCATGCTGGTTTGGGCCGAGATGGAAAGTCCCGAAAAAATGTAAAGTCCGGTGTAATTGACGCTGGCCGTAACGGTGAGAACTTTGTCACTCATCGGATTAGCATTCGTGGTGACGGTGGGGGTCATGGCAGTTGCACCAAAGGTGATGAGGTTGTTTCCACAGGCATTCGTAACAGCGGTGGAAGCGTTGCTAATGGTGGTGGCGTTAGTCCGGTTTGCAACGTACTTTGCACCAGCACGTGCGCCCTCCCGGGTAGCCATGGTGAGCACGGTTTTGTTGTACATGGCTATAGAAAAAGTAATCACCCCAAAAAGGAGAGTCAGAAAGACAGGCAAAATGAACGCGAATTCAACCAGCACACTGCCCTTTTGGGATTGAGTGCGCTCCGTTGTTGGGGCCTGAAGCATGGCAATATCTGCACGCATGGTGGTCATTTTACCTTTGAGCCTTGAAGCTTTCCGTCGAGGAAAAGCTCTTTTTGAGTAGGCGAAACAAACCTGTCGGTGGGGAGTTCTGGCTCGGAAGCGCTGGCTTTGACCAGGGTGGGGCGAATAATAACCAGGAGTTCGGTAGTCTCCGAACTCTTCGCGGTGTGTCGAAAGAACGCGCCAAGAAAAGGGATGTCACCCAGCAAGGGCACTCTCGTTATCTCTTCAGTAAGTTTTTCGCGCAGAAGGCCGCCAATAACAAGGTTTTCACCTTCGTTCATCTGGGCGGTAGTGGATGCTGAGCTGATTTTAAAGGAGGGCAAAGTGTTGCTTCCCACAGTGAGAGGTACGGTGTTAAGCTCAGAGACCTCGGGAGCAACCTTGAGCAAAATACGACCAGCATCCAGCACGGTGGGCGTAAATCGCAAACTTACACCATAAGTACGCTCGACGTAGTCGACTGTACCGTTGGCGCCAACGGTGGGCGTATAAATTTTGCCGCCAACCAGAAAGTTCCCTTCTTGACCGCTCAAAGCAACAATAGTGGGTTCGGCCAGGATTTTAATCAAACTGTTTTTGCGCTCGGCTTCCACCTGGAGCCGGTTGCCATTCAGCAAGAGGTTGAGCGTGGCGCTGGTGACAAACCCTGAACGAAAGCTGCCTTGAATATTGCTCGAACTTCGCGTCCAGTCGAGGCCCAAAGTTTCGAGGTATAACTTTGAAACTTCAGCAATGTGGACTTCGAGGCGAACTTGCTGCGGGTCGCGGACTTTGAGGAGGTTGACCACCCCTGGAATGTTGGCAGATATCGCAGAGCCAGGCGCAGAAGCAGGGGCAGAGCTGCTACCGGTTACATTAGTTATGGTGGGCGCCACGGAGCCACTGCCAGAGGCTGTGGGACTATTGGTCAGGGTGGTTTCGGGGTTGACACCCGGTACCGTTCCACCCATATACGATTTTACCAAACGGTTAACAGTTTCTGCAGCCAGGGCGTCAGACACCGTGCCAGCCAGTACCAACGCTGGTCCCCAGGCAAAGATATGAATGTCGGTCTCTTTCGGTAAGACGACTTTCAACATGAGTTCTATGGGGTGGATGTTGCGGCTGACTTGCAGCGGTGTGGAGGTGCAGTTGCCTTTTTGGTCCCATACAACAAGATTGGTTGCGCCTGTTTGTTTCCCCAGCAGATAGAGCTCAGAGGGGTTAAGCATAATATAATCGGCCACCTCGGGGTTACCCACAGCAACACGTGTGATGGGTCGTGCAAACCGGTAGACCCTGGATTCGCCCACAGGCACAAGGTAGATGGAGGGAGAGGCCACGAGAGCCACGGGTACGGTGCCAGCAAGTGCCATAAAAGCGCTCATCCAGCAGACCAAACGCATTCGACATGTAAAATTTATGTGCATGTTGGCTAAGGTATAGCTACAGGTTAGCGGCTGCTGCCATGGATTTCCTCTGGTCCACTGCTTTGACGCAAGGGTGCCGTCACAGTCTGGGTTGCCGGTTCCGCTTGTACAGCCGGTGAAGAGGTGGTTGCACCAGTGGACGGTGAATTCACAATATCCTGCAGTCGTACACCCGCTGTGTTTGTTTTGGTAGTGTCGAATTCGTTGCGCAAGACTAAAGAAAGCACTCCAATGTTGCGGGACAGGTCGAGCTTTTCGGATTCGTACGGCGTAAGCTCAAGAGTTACGGCATTGACCACTTTTGGTTTATCGTGGTCTGCAGTGGTTTCCTGTGCCACGGCCAATACTCTGATGCGCGACAGCACTGTTCGTGCAAAAGACTGACTGTTGGCGTCTTTGCCGCAAACCAAAACATCCACATAGCTTCCTGGCAAGGCAAAACCGGCAACCGCAACCACCTCGTTTACTTGAATTGTAATGGCACGCTTGCCCTTCTGGATGATAGAGGATAAGCCGCCAGTTGCGGCTTTTGGAGCCAATTTGCCAGGTAAAACAGGCTCACCCGGCATCATGGACACGAGGGCAATTCGACCCTCCACATCGGTGGTGCGAGTGGAAGCATCGTGCGGAGCGGTCGAACCAGGCCAATCGATAGTCTTAATTTGATTAGCCGTAATAGGTTTGCCTGCTTCGATGGGCAGCTCAACGATGACGACCTTGGACCCTGAAGTTTGGGCAACACTCATCCAGCGGGCTGCGACAAAAGCCGCCATCGCACCCAAAGTGAGTGCGATAGCAAGAACAACAACTGGTAGTTTCACTGCTTAAACTGTAAAAAATTTTTTACGAAACTCAAGGCGCAGTTAGCTTAAGCCCGATATTGTGAAAAGCGAGATTCACATTAACTCCAAGAAACGTAAGACCTACAATTGCAACAACAGCAACCAAAGCAGCAATCAATGCGTACTCAATCAAAGTTACGCCCTTTTGTGATTTGATGGAGTTGATGGACAATAACTTGCTCAAAGCAACAACCAAAGCGTAATCGATCATGGTGACGCCTTTTTGCAATTTAGCGTGAACGTGCCTGTTTAGCATAATATTTACCTCCAATTAGTTAATAATTACTCACATACAAAACCACCGCCCCGTGAATGCGGCCTTACTTCACTCCCACTCATCGGACAAAAAACCTCCCAAATAGATACCGGCCGTGAAATACATAAGTAATGTATATAAAGAAAAAGGCAAAGTCAATAACTGGACTTGCAGTATTTTCATGGACACCGCTAAAAGCCCTACCCTGACTTAAGCGATTAGCAATAAAAAAAACCTTAACCAATGCTATAACATATTGTTTTTTAATAATTAAACCCGTAAGTTATCATTCAAAACAACACAACAGGTGTAAAGCTCTTAGCAAAAAAACAGAAAAATAGTACGTGAAAAAGAATCGGAAATCAACGACATCTCATCAACCAGTTGACTGGCAGGCAACGATGCTGAAAAATCCGACAACTTATGCTAAGAGGAGAGAAAAGTTACCGTTATAACTTGAACCCGGCAGCTACAGCATCGTTATAAAACATCTTTACCGTATCAAGGGAGTAGGCATCAAGATCATAATCAACCAAGGCTAATTTTTTGAGAATATCATTGGTAACGGTAATAACATGACAACCAATCTCATTGGCATGAAAGATATTCAGTAATTCTCGAGGGCTTGCCCAAATCAATTCAGCGAATGGAGCATTTTTAAGCTCTTTGACGGCAGCGGCCATCATCGGAACAGGATCACGTCCGGTATCGGCAATCCGTCCGGCAAATACCGAAACATAACTCGGAACACCAGGATCAAGAGAAGCTACCACATCACGAACCTGATTCAGCGTCATCAATGCCGTTACATTGAGTTTAACTTTTTGGGTAGCTAACTTTTTAACGAGATCATAACAAGTTTCTTGCCTGGTGTTGGTCACAGGAATCTTGACGTAAACATTTTCACCCCAACCGGCAATTTCCATTGCCTGATGCTCCATTTCAATAAAATCATCCGAAAAAACTTCAAATGATAACGGCTTGTCCTTAATATAGGTGAGAATATCCATGCAGAAGGCCTGGTAATCAGTGATGCCCGCTTTTTTCATCAAGGTCGGGTTGGTCGTAAATCCTTTGATGTAAGGTTTTTCGTACATCTCAAGCATGCCGTTTTTATCTGCACCATCTGCAAAAATCTTGACCTTCAGGGTTTCAATGTTTGTCATAGAGGAGTTCTCCTAAAATAATTGTTGAGGCTTCTTTTAATGACTTTGCGCTGAAAGTGAAGGATTCCGGCGGTTTTTCATCGTAGCAGTAATCAATAAAAATAGTTTTACAGCCAGCTCGCTCTCCTGCTTCAGTATCCCGCCAGCGATCACCAACCATGTAACTCTCACCGAGATCAATACCATACTGTTGTGCTGCTGCCAACAGTGCTCCGGGCAGTGGTTTGCGACAAGCACAACCATCACTGCTATCGTGATAACAGGTACAAAATTCATCAATGGGCAAACAATTAGCCAGATAATGGTTGATCTCCTCAACAACAGCCCTTGCGGTTATTCCCCGTGCAACATCGGGCTGGTTTGTCACCACAATCAGTATAAAACCTGCATCGTGCAGTGCAACCAATGCCTCCAAAACACCCGGTAAAATTTCAACATCAGTAAGAGTTGCTGGCGGGTACGGCTTGCCGTTACGCACCACGGCGCGATTGATCACACCATCCCGATCGAGAAATACAGCCCGTCGCATCTATGTAACCGTTGATTCCCACTTGGTCTCGTTGACCTTCAGTTTGGGATGTGATACAAGAAGATGCCAGATGACAGCCTGAAAGGCTTCTGAGTGTGGGGTGATAGTATCGGGGTTCACTGTTGGCACAATAACACAGACATCTGCAACCTGCGCAGTATAACCGCCATCACGCCCAACCACTCCAACTATCTTGGCTCCAACAGTTTTGGCATATTTCAAGGCTTCAACCAGATTCGGACTGATTTTTTTTTCCAGATTACCGCCCCCGACAGACAAAATAAAAAGCGCATCTTTGGCAGAAAGCCTGCTTGTTTGCAGCCATCCCGCAAAAATTGTTGCCCAACCCTCATCATTGGTACGCGCAGTAAGCTCAGAAACGTTATCTGTCGGTGCATAGGATTCAATGCCGACAATTTTTCGAAAATCGTTTACTGCATGGGAGCAGTTAGCTGCACTGCCGCCAACACCCAAAAAGAAAATCCGGCCACCCTCAGCTTTTACCGTAACCAACAGATCAGCTATCTTTTCAATGGCTGCGACATCAATGCTACGGATAATTTCAATGGCTTCATGTAAATGCTGCTCGGCATAGCTCATTTTTTTTCTACCTTGTGAAAATAATTAACGGCTTCCTCCAACCCTTCAGGCGAACCAATCTCATAAAAACGCTCAAACACCTCATACCCTGCCAAATTGCTTTGAACTGAGAGATTGTGATAAATCTCAGACAGATCAAATGGCTCATTAAGTGGCACATCTTGCAGAGCTTGCGCAGATAATATTCCCAGACCGTAGTCAATATACGCCATTTCGAGCCTTGGCGTCCGTTTATTATACTCTACAAGAGAATCATTCCGAAACAACACATTACTCTTGTCCCATCGGTCCCCGTTACGAAGCACAGTCATCAATGCAGGCTTGCCGCTATGAAAAAAACTCTCTTCCACTTTTCTGAAATCAATCGGCAAATAGGAATCCCCATAAAACACAAAAAACTGCTCCCCCAAGAGTGGCAGAGCCTGCCTTAAAGCACCACCTGTTCCCATTAACTTTGTACCATCCCATGAGTAGGTAACCTTCAGCCCAAAAGATGAGCCATCACCCACAAAAGCCTTCACCTGTTCACCAAAGTAGCCGATACACAGGATGACGTCAGTAATACCCTGAAGCTGAAGGTAGTCGAGCTGACGAACAATAAATGGTGTTCCTGCAACGTCAACAAGTGACTTGGGAATTGTCTCCGTAATGGGATGCAACCTTGTTGCCAACCCCCCTGCAAGAATTGCTACCGGCAGCATCAGGTTGTCATCACTACTTTGCTCCCCTCAAAATCGAAGCGGAAGCGCACCTCTTCCAATCCTGCTGCAGCCATTGCCGAGCGCAATTTGCTCCTGTCACGAGTCATAAACATCAAAAAGCCTCCGCCTCCTGCTCCTACAAGTTTACCGCCAATAGCACCATTGTTCATACCCTGCTCATACCACTTATCAATTTGAGGATTGCTCATACCGCCCGATCGCCGCTTTTTGTGCTCCCAATGTTCATGCATAAGCTCACCAAAAAGAGCAGTATTACCGTTTTCCAGAGATTCTTTACTGCGATAACCTAACTCCTTTACATAGTGCAGGTTATTAAGCATATTTCTGTCATTATTCTGTGAACGTACCTGCTGGTCTTTCAGAATACCGCTGGCACTGCGCGAAAAACCGGTAAAGAAAAGCAACAAATTATCTTCAAGATCATGCAGGGTCTCCATACTGATATTCAGGGGCAGAGCAGTCACTTTGTCATCTTTATGGAAGGTAAAACAAGTAATTCCTCCAAGAGCCGCTATGTATTGATCCTGTTTGCCAATAGGCTCACCAAGCCGATCAATTTCAATGTGGCACGCCAATTCAGCAAGCTCTTCCTGATGCAAATGGCGCTTGCGATGAGTATACAGTGCTTTCAACAAGGCTGTGGTAAAACTGCCGGAAGAACCAAGGCCAGTACCTGCCGGAATATCAGCAAGCGTTGTAATTTCAATCTGTGGAGTTCTGAATCCAAGCATGTCGAGCGCTTCACGAATAATCGGATGCTGTACATCAACAATCTTGCTGACCTGCTCAAGTCGCGAATACTTGAGATAGATCCCCTCTGTAAACGGACGCATAACCGTAACATAGACATATTTGTCAATGGCCGCCGAAATCAGAAACCCCTCATTGTTACGGTAATAAGAGGGCAGATCAGTGCCACCGCCGCCCAGTGTAATGCGCAAAGGACTACGCGCAATGATCATAGCCTGACTCCTTGTAAATGTGCTGAATTATCTTCAACGATTCATAAGCATCATTCAAACCTGCGGCGGGTGTACGATTCAAACGGATATCCTCATAAAACTCAGCCATCTCAACCATCCAGGAGTCATCCCCCATCGGGTATTCCCAAGAGGTCGTTTCCGGTGGTCCCATTTCCGGAAGCATCTTGTAGTGGGTCAACCGTTCCACGCCATAGCTTCCTCCCAGGCCAGAAATATCAAGCTTGCCTGTTCTGCCATAAATCTCCATCGAAAAAAGGTTCTTCCACTCGGTACAGGAGGCATGAAGAAAAGCCACCTGCTGCTTTTCGGTCTTGAGCATCATAAAACCGTTATCATCGACCGGCATATCCCAGTAATAAGTATGGGCAAAACCCTGTACCTCAACAAACTCCCCGAGAAACCAGCGCGAAAGGTCAATTAAATGCGGCCCCTGGTCAATCAACTCACCACCACCAGACAGCGCAGGATTTGCCCGCCACTCCCGGTCATAACCAATCCGTGCACCATGGCCGTAACGGGCCCGGATAAACATCAGTTCACCCAACTCACCTGAATCAACAATCTCCTTTGCCTTGCGCAGTGCACGATGATAACGGTGGTTGAACCCTACATGCACCTTTACATTCTGCCGTTCAGCGGCTGCAATGACCGTATCAAGCTCAGTCGCCGAACGTGCAGCCGGCTTTTCTACCAGAACATGCTTGCCAGCATTGATAGCAGCAAGTGTAATCTCTGCAAGCGAATTATGCTGCGTAGCAATGACCACAATATCCACTTCCGGCAACTCAATCAACTCGTGCCAGTTTTGGTAAGCTTTTCCACCAGACCCTTTTGCCAAATGTTCAGCACGGGTGATATCTCTATCCGCACAAGCCACCAGTCGTCCGCCGCTTCCCAACGCTTTTACCCGTTTTTGGCCAATCATGCCACAACCGACAATCCCGATACCATATATTCTGTCAACGCTGCTCATTTGTCTCCCCAGCTAAAGCCTCTATCCCGCCCGACGATACGGCGCAAAGTATAAACATCACTTGATGACAGGTCATCCAGATGCTCAGGCCAATGCTCCCAGTCATCCCAAACCGCACTGATAAGCTTGCCGGTAATGCCTTTGCTTGCCGGAGAAGCAAGAAAAAGCGCCAAATCAGCCACATTTTTCATCAAGGCTCCACCCTCCGTAAAAACCTTATTGGCAAGAGCAAACTCTTGCTCACCGGCTGCAGCGCCATTCTCAAGAATTTCACCCAGCAAAGCCGTATTCATCGCTCCAGGAGCAATACAATTGACCCTGACACCATAAGGCTTGGTTTCCTCCGCAAGCGTTTCACTAAAACGAACCAAACCTGCTTTGGCAGTGGCATAAGCACTGAAATTGGGTCTTGGTCCGGTCGCTCCTCCACCAGAAAGATTAATAATTGAGCCTCCACCGATTTCCTGCATCCATGGGATAAACGAACGACATAAAAACACCGGAGCAAGTAAATCAACCTGTATTGTCTGTTGCCAAAGAGAAAAATCGGTTTCCAACAACGGCCCGATCGGGCCATGGATCGCAGCATTGTTAATCAATACGTCGAGACGAGAAAAACATCCTCTGACTTTCACCGATAATTCTGCAATTTGAGCTTGATCGCCCAGATCGCAAACCATCGAGATAACCTGCTGCTCCTTACTGGCAGGAAGCGTAGTGACTACTTGTTCCAGTCCAACGTCGCTACGTGCAATCAAACAAAGACTATACCCCGCATCCCAAAATCGTCGAGCAAGGAACTCTCCAAAACCTTGAGAAGAGCCAGTAATTAATGCTACCCTTTCGTTCATACACGCACCTGAAATACCCATTCATTGTTTTGTAAATACTCGACAGTCTTGATCACTCCTTCACGAATACCGATTTTTGGAGTCCAGCCTAACGTCTGAATCTTCTTGGTTTCAAGAAATATGAAGGGATTATCTCCAATCCAGCCCCGGTCACCACCCGAATATTGCAGTTCAGGCTGAACGCCAAGCTTATCACAAATCCATCCAATAGAGTCGTTCACTTCACAATAGCCATCAACGCCAAGATTGAAAATATTAACCTTATCAACAGCCTTGTCCATGGCCAGCAGAATTGCATCAATACAGTCCTGAACGTAAAGATATGATTTACGCTGTTTACCATTGCCAAGCACTGACAGGCATGAAGGATCCGCCTTTAATTTTTGATAAAAATCAAAAACATGCCCATGGGTATAACGTTCACCAAGAATAGAAACAAAGCGGAAAATCCAGGACTGAAAATCAAAACCTTCGCAATATGCCGCAATCAATCCCTCGCAAGCAGCCTTGGAAGCGCCATAAAGCGAAGTCTGGATAGGAAATGGGCCATCTTCAGGCGTCGGCACAATCGGCGAGTCGCCGTAAACCGAACCGGTCGAGGAAAAGGCAATTTTCTTTATCCCGTTGGCACGCATAGCCTCCAGAACGTTATAAGTAGCAATCGTATTCTGATCAAGATCCTTGCGCGGATGCTCAGTTCCGAAACGAACATCAGCATTCGCTGCAAGATGAAAAACCGCATCATTACCGGCAAAAGCAGTTATTAACGCATCAAGATTCAAGAGGTCAATTTCAATCAGCCTAAAATTCGGTTGTGCCAATGCCCCATCAAGAAATTTCCGCTGTCCGGTTGAAAAGTTATCAACACCCGTAATATGATGGCCGTCAGCCAACAGACGATCAACCAGGGTACTGCCAATAAAACCGGCACAACCGGTAACGATGACATTCATTTTGAACTCCCAAGCCTGACAAAGACAAAGTGTTTCATTAAAATAAAAGTGGAGAGAAACATGAAAAAAGTCCCAAAAACTCGAAGAGAATGATGTTGAGAAGCATTTTATATTTTTACAAATCTGTATTTAACAATTGCTTTAATCCAGGTAAGAGGATCGGCAAAAATTCTCACTTTTTTTCCTTCAGCAAATGACCTTGAACGATAATTGACAGGTATCTCCATCGGTATAAACCCTTTTCTGATCAACTTTATCAGAAGTTCATAATCAAAATCAAAATGATTGCACTCAAAATTAAGATCATAAATACATTCACGCCGGAATACTTTATACATGGTAAATGGATCACGTAATCTAACACCATAAAACAGATTGACTAAAAAAGTAAATGTCCAGTGACCAAAATTGAGGATAAAAGCTCTAACAGGTTGGTCAGAAAACTTCCTCATATTAAAAGTACCACTACCATGTCTTGCTCCGAGAACAAACGCCTCTCGTCCATCGCGTAAATGTTCTATCAACGCATCGTAATCTTCTATATCATATTCATCATCAGCATCCTGGATAAGTATAAAATCTCCTGTAGCATATTTCAAGCCGGTACGCACAGCATACCCTTTTCCACGGGGCTTATCTTCCAATATGACGGTTACCCGAGGATGATCAGTATAATCAAGAGCAATATTTCTTGTTCCGTCTGTTGAATTACTTTCAACAACAATTAATTCTATATCTATATCTATTATTGTTTTGCAAAGAACGCGTTCAATACCAGCTCTTATTGTAGCAGCTTCGTTATACGCAGGCATGATAACAGAGAGGATCAAGTTTCTCTCTTTGTTTCTTTTTTTTGCTATCACGCAAATACCAGTAACTGTAATTTTTATTGGTTTACAGGATATTTTATCTGGCACATACTTGTATAGCAAAAAAAGTAATGACGACCAAAAAGGAACAGGATATTTTTTAAAGTGAGATACAATGTATTCCGCCGATAATATTTTTTGTGCAGGAAAATGTTTGATTTCGGAAAAACCTTCTTGAAAAAGAATAGAGCCTAAGTTTTTTGTATCAAAATATGAAAGATGTTCGGTTTTAAATTCCATCCAGTTTGTTTTAAGCAATTTTGCTGACCAGGAGTCAAGTGATGGAACAACACAAAATAACCTTCCATCATGTTTCAATAACTCATAGACGGTTTGCAAAAAAAATCGGGGGTCTCTGACATGTTCAAGTACATTGTTACATATAATGTAGTCAAAACATTCTTTTTGATCTGCTAATGCAGTGATTTCACCCTGAATAATTTGTCCATTGTGATTTTTTAGTTTGCATCGTGCAGTTTCACACGCTACTGGAGAAAATTCAACTCCGGTAACGCATAACCCTCTCTCTGCCGCAACACTCAATAAATCACCATTGCCACATCCAATTTCGAGCAAGGTACCTGAAGCTTTGTGATCTTTTCCAATGAGAGTATCAAGATAAAGAGCCGCTGTGGATTTTTTTAAATCACTTGTATGGTTGATTCCATTTGTGGAAGATGCCACAACAAAATATTGTTCATCATAAATAGTACTGAGCATCTCGCTTGAAGGCAGAGGATTTATAAACACAAAGCCACAGATGTAACAACAAACAATTCTGTTGTTATCTTTTGTAAATGCATAATAAATATGCCGTGAATGACATACCGTACATTCTCTGCTAATATTCTCTTGCATTATTATATTTTACTTGAATATTTTGTTTTAAAATATTACACAGAATACAGCACTGTATGCCAAGAATTATTTTTGTAAAGAATAAACAGACAATAATTCAGCCTTTTGTTTTTGCAGGAATTTTAACAAAATCCTGAATGAGTATGAATAACAAGAACACAAATCCAAAAAAACTGATCCAAAGAGCCTGATCAAGCTTCTCGGGCCTGTAGGTAAAGCTGACATTATATTTTCCAGCTTTATCTATCCATAAACCTTTGAAGGCTTCATTCACGCGAATATAGTTAACTTTTTTTCCATTGAGTAATGCAATAAAGTCACCGGGATAATAAGTTTCGCCAAGAACAATGATACCAGGGCCGTTTGCATCAACAGAAAAACTTGTGTTATTATTCGTTAATGTATACTCCTTAGCCGGTATTACATAGTAAGAAGCCTTGTTTTTTTGAATGTACTTCGGGATAGATTGACTTTGAATCATGGCAAAAGGCTGGTGTGATATATCAGCCAATGCATCTAAAATATCTGAAGGTTTATGCTCTTCTTTAATGGTATTAACAAAAAAAGCTCTTGGCCAAACAGAATTTCTTTGCCAGACATCAAGATCGTCAGAGTATACTAATTTCATTCCTTGGGGCATTTTGGTTCCAGGCATAGCGACTATATAGCCAACGCCCAACATATCAAGAGATGCTGCTCGACTTTGAATTTGTTCTTTATTTATTAATCGTAACCATCCCCAGCCATGGTAAGGATAGTCGACAAGAGTTAACAGTTTTTCGTAAGGTTCATTTCGTAATGCTTCAACTGAGACTATCCCTTCAAGAGCTAATCTTGAGTTATATCCTGGAAACAATACAGTTCCCTCGCCAATAACTCGTACTGGCTTATTGGTTTGCTCAATTTTCATTTTTACAAATTCAATAGCATGAGACTTTACAGAATAATCTCCTCGCAACGTAGGATTGATAACATATTCATCAATTGCAGTTATTCCTGTTGGCAATTGCATTCCATGACGGACGTGTACAAAAAGAAAACAAAAAGCCAGGAGTATGAATGTGATGCTATTATCTTTGGATGTTTGGCTGGCAATTATGTATAGTTGTGCAAGAGCAATAAACGCTATAACGAGTGTTATGATAATTAAAAAGTTAATCAGCCTCCATCTTTCGATTCGAAACGAAAAAATCAGCAGTGATACTATCGTAGCTATACCATAGATTAAAACTTTTTTTTTCATTTTTTCCGAATTTATTGAGTAATCTCGAATCCCATACCCTGCAAGAATTAACGCAAAGATCATTGCAGGTACTGAAAAAACATTGTATATATGCTGAATATTATTTATAAAAGGGATAGAAATTAAGATGAATTTCGGTATAAATCCGGCGGCCGTTGCCAATGCAACAGCAAATAATACCCAACTTCCATACACCATACCGGATTGCCTGAAGTTCAGATTTAAATAAGCACACAGCACTCCAAAGAGAATAAATAAATTTACTGTTGGAGCCGGAATAATGCCGTAAAATATCTGATAAAAGAAATTTTCAAAAAATACAATAATCATTCCCGGACCGAATGTTAATGCGCCAGGAGTGTCATAAACGGTATATGATTTGCCCAATGCATCAAGAAAAAGGAGCCAGTGTGGTGCTGTAATCATGGCAAGTGCAAATTCAAGACCGCAGACAAAAAGAAGAGACCTGATTTTTCCGTATTTGGGTGAGATATGTATAAAAAATGACAGTGCACCCAACGCATGCATAAAACAGGTGGTGATAACTCCCTCTTTTGGTGCTCCGGCATTAAGTTGCAGCCAGGTAATAAGAGCCAGCAAAATACCTTGTACAATACAGCTCTTTTTACGAATATTTGCAAAAGCAAAAGTTTTTCCTAATGTATCCCATTGCAGTACAATCCAGGGGGAGTAAGTCAAGACAAAAAATGCGGGATGGTTAAATCGATAAGCAAAAAATCCAAGAAAGCAACTTGAAATTGCAATTAATATCCCGGCTGAAAGTTTATTAGTCAGCCTAAAAACCAGCAAACCAATTCCAAAAGCAAAAATTGTTTTAGAGAGAATGAATTTTATATCCCAGCCTATTGAACTTCCATTCATTGCTACCGGGATCCAGTGGAGTACATCGCCGATCATTGATTGGCCTTGCGCAAAAAGTGGAGTTCCACCGCCAACAAATCGAGTCCAAAAAGGAAACTCAAAATGTCGAAAGAGGGCATCATGTTGCACAACGCTGTTGGGCGCCATGCTCCATTCCATTGCGACAACATCTGAACCGCGAAAATTTTCAACGATCGCATCAATTGGAAATCCAGGTATTCCTGGAGAACCGTCATACAAAGCAGCGATTCCTGATGGCGAAATAAAACTCATATTAAAAAAAACAACCGGATAGCAGCTTGCAACAGCCGCAATAATTGCAATAAAGAATATGGCTTTCTTTGGATTTTTAGCAGAGTAATTGTTAATACGAGAAACAACCCAATCTATTTCTTTTACCAAGTACTTTGTTATACTAAAAAAAATGATAAAAAGCAGAATGCTATAGCCTGCATATATCCAGCCGCGTTTAGCAAAAAAATTTATCCAATTATATTTCTGAATAAATGATGAATTCTCTATTTCAATTATTGGATACTCAGTATTATCTATTGTTTGTATAATTAAATAATCTTTACTGATTTCTGTTTTAAAAATTTTATTTCGGACTTTAAAAGAACGTAAGGGGAGATTTTTGATAGTAACGCCTGATGCAGTTGCAATTGAAGCTTTTTTTATCTTGACAACAGACGCATTGCCTAAAAGATTAAAACAAATTGATTTTATAGATATTCCTGGCAAAGGAAAAGAATATTTATGCAAAGAGTTTGGTTGAATATTCAAGACACAGGAATTATTCTCATTATATCCATTTCCCGTATCAAAAAATATTTGGCCCGATGTAGCTTTAGATGCATACATCTCAATATTAAAGCAATATTTGTTTGTTTCTAAAAAATCTTTATACCCAAATATGCCGGTAATAAGCAGGGAAAACACAACAATTGTAAATATGTTTTGATGCCTCATTTTAACGTCATTTGTTATGTGTGTTGTAAATAATCAAAATTTATCAATTCAGACTTATTTAATTATCTTTTCAGCAAGTATAAATACATAGTAATTTGGGATATGTAGCGTCAAAAGTAATGCAAATATGGAAATTTATTGAATTGTTTGATCCAGTAGTGTCCAGTTAAAATAAAGCGAACTGTAATACCATGTCTCGCACTTTTTTAACCGACAGATAGAGTATCGATTAACAACCGCTGTTCCATGCTCACAAAAGCAATCATTCTTCTCAATTCTTGCAGTGAGTGGCAGTATTTTATCTGGAATTTGATGTACAATAACTTAAGTGGGCCCCCACCTGTAGACAAAAAATTGTCAACTATTCTTGCACCACCTCCAACGGTTGCTCAGAAAACCTTATCTGGTGTACCGTAGCCCAACGACCGATGCTGCCTTTCGACGTTAAACAATACAAAATATTCCTTTAATCAGCACTGAAATTCTGCTTCGATTGAGTAACCGTTCAGATTAATATCCTCATGTTTGACACTCCGCCTGAGTCGTTCGGGTTGTAAAAGGTTTTAATAAGTATTACCTTTTACTAAAAGGAGATTTGATTATGTCAAAAACAAAAGGTGTCAAGTTAAACGACACCACTCAACAACGGCTTGCAAATTTGGCTCGTATCCGCGACAGGTCGCCACACTGGCTCATGTGCAAAGCAATCGAAATATTTTTAGAGCGCGAAGAAAGCTACGAGCGGGAAAAACGAGAGGATATGGAACGTTGGGAACGTTATCAATTAACCGGCGTGGCTATTCCACATGAAAAAGCTGCTGCATGGCTTGAAAATCTGGGAGAGGGGAAAGTGACGCCATGCCCCAAATAGAATGGCTTCCAGAGGCATTAGCCGATATTGAGCGGCTTCACAGGTTCTTGCACGAAAAAAGCCCCGATGCGGCAGCACGAGCCGCAAAGGCTATCTTGGACGGAGCAGGTTTTCTAACATCAATACCAGACATTGGGCGTCCAATGGAGGATGACACTGGCAGACGTGAATGGGTCGTATCTTTTGGGGCTGGGGCTTTTGTTCTGCGCTATATGCGGGACAAAAACGATACGGTTGTTATTATTCGTGTCTGGCACAGCAAAGAGAATAGAGCTTAATCTGGTTTTTCAGTAGGCAACAATGACATCGAATTTCTGAATTTGCCCTGTGGGCGCATCCCTCCATGTGATCAACCCCATGTATTCTTTTCCGGCGTCAGCCGAAAGCCGATAAATCTCCGGAACATCTTCAAAAAAGGAAAGCTTGAACAGGGATTAGTATCTGTAAAATTTGCACATACTGCACACGAAGGAATAAACGGGGGCACGTCCGTGAAAAAAAAGAATAGCAGTCAGCTTGCTTATTGCCATAACGATAAATCTCATCAGTCAATAAAATGGGCACAACAGACGATTATAGTACAGGGCGTATTCTTGAAAACATCAGAAAGGCATTGCATGTTTTCGACAGCACAGAGGGATCACTCTCCAATAACGAGCAGGCTGTCCGGATTCAGAAAAAAATTCAGGAGTTTGAACCCAGGATTCTCTCTTTTTCTGAAGCCTCAGACTATATCCGAAAAGCTGCAACAATCGCACTGGGTGAGCGAGTCTGCCGAGCACTCCATCCCGATTCAATATCGACAGATTCGGTTTTTCTCGATGAACTCGCCGAAACAATGCTCCGTTCAGGACAAGCCAGACTTGCATCAATCGAAGATGCAGAACAAACCCTGAAAAAGCATTCCAGCCATCCACTTATCATCTCAATGGTTTCCGGCAGATATCAGGAAATATGCGCTTCCTATCCACCGGATTGCGTGTACTGGAGAGCTGAAAAAAGAGGATTGCACTGTTTGAGACGAAAAAATAGCTGAATACCGCAAAATTCATTCTGTCCAGACTCATCTGACAGACTCGATAAATTTATGGTTCACTGCAAAAAAACTTCAGTACCGTTCTGACATGGGTTTCTTTCCTTCAGCTTGAAAATAATTCCGTCTAACAATGGTGTAACAAAAACAGCAAACCTGGATAAATTTCCCGTCAAGGTAGCACTTCTCGTAAACATGGCTGAAGAAGATTTTTTATAACGACGCATTAGCCGCGTATTTCAAAATAGATGCTCATGCTCGCGTCGCAAAACCGGTATAAACGCCCCAATATCAAGCTGGATATTCAGTCAGTCGGGCGGCGTCGAGATCACCGCGAAATCGTATGCGCAATCCTTCATAGTCCGCATCTTCCGTTATCGACTCAACGGTGATTGATTCCGGATCGAAAACGATCCCGTCTGCTTGTTTTTCAACGGCTAAAACCTTACGGATAATGGTCGTAATACTCTCTGGGGCGTTTCCTGTTTTGCCGAGCATATCGATATCCATTGTCGGTCTTGCCAAGGGAGCATGCCAGACCCTTAGCAACAATGCCCCCTTGAGAACGAAACAATCTGCGAATGAGGAAACCGACAGACGATAGAGAAAGCGCTCCATGGCATAGTATTGCAACAGCTCCTGAAAAGGCCTGTTTTCCTGTCGCGCCTTGTTCAACAGTCTTTGCCTGACCGAGGCTCCGATATTTTTGATCGCTTTTGTGCTCACAGTGTTGCCTCCAGATATGGTTTCATGACCGAGGCAACTCGGCACACCTCTGCATACTGCATGAGTGCATGCAGATTTTTTTGCACTCTCTGCCGATACAGTTTGAGTGCTTCGAGCACGATATCCATCCCGATCCTGTTACGGAATTTGAAGCAGTCTACAAGCGTCTTTTCCGGACTGTAAATCTTCACCGAAACACCATCGAGCTGATGCGTTTCAATACCGATCTTGAAACAAGAGGGTGAAAACCGGAAAACCGTAACCGGAGGATACTCGATTCTTGGTTGTTCGGCACCTTTTTCAAGCGCAAGAGATACGCTGTGTGGAACCTGGGTGGTCATCTCGTGAAAGGAGAGTGCCGAAACCAG